>JAKANV010000059.1 GCA_021823605.1 bacterium
GAGTCTAGTGGAGTACAATGGTGATAATTAATTATTATCTTTACTAAAATATAACGTGTCCCCAGGTTTGATTATTCCTTTGTCTATTTTTTCTTCGAGAGAAGGGGAAAGAGAAGTCGTGTCCTCTGTAACTTGATTTGGGGTTTTGCTAGGGGCAGTAGTATCTTTTACTTCTTTCGTTGGCGTACTCTCCCCTTCTTTCTTGTCGACAATTACAATCTTTTCATTTGGTAATATTTCTTTTAAAGTTAGAAACTCTTCCTTGGTAATTTTTCTGAGATTTCCCTCTTCTTCCTCATACACAAACTTCCTTGGTACATTATTAATATTTGATAGCGGTTGAATTGTCTTTGCTGTTGCTGCTTGGTTTATTTGTGGCTTATTTGTTTGTATGGGGTTTTGAACTGGAGCCTGCTTCTTGGGTTCCTCTTTTTGGGTAGTAGGAGGATTTATAATATTCTCCTTCTTAACCCGTTCAACCTCGGTTCCTCCTGTTATTTTAGTTATCTTTATCTCGGGCTTTTCTTCCCTTTTTTCTGGTTCGTCTGCTAGCTTTGAGAGTTTCTCTTTGATTGTTTCTGTTTTATTAGCATCGTTCGTAATTGTATTTTTATTTAATGTCGTATTGTTGACAGCTGGTGTAGTGCTTGGTTTTGAATGCAATTCGATAGAAGCCGGCTTTACGTCGGGCTTAATCGGAACACTTGTCGGATTCTGGTTAGTTATATTTTTGATTGGCTGGATGTTTGGAGTTTGTTGGCCAGCATTCATCGTCGGCTCAATCTTTTTTATCGGACTTGTAGATGGTTTCTGATTTGAATGACTATTATCCTCAATTTTTTGGGGCCCTTTTTCTATGGTTTTATTTTCTGTTGGCTGTGTAAGCTTCTGTATAATCTTCTTTAGTTCCTCTGGATCAACACTCTTTTTTATTTGAGTTGCTTCACTGGTATTATTTTGGGTGGGACGAGGTTTGCTAGTTTGGTTTTGTGCATTCGGACTAGATTCTTTCTTATCTTCGTTTGTTTCTTTGACAAAGGGCTTGCCCGTGTTTACGATATTACTTTTTGCTGCATTCCTAACGTAGTCATCACTGTCATATTTGGATTCGCTTTGTCTGTCAATCGACCTATCTACATCGACATTGTCCATGTTGGACCACCTTCTTATCTGTTCCTCTATCTCTTCTCTTGGTTTTGCATATTTTTCTCGCGACATTGCAACAATTTGATCCACATTCTCTCCCGTTCCCGGTACAACATCTACTGAACGTGCGCTAAAAGAATTTGTTGCCACACCGTCTATAAGCATATTTAAATACATATGCCGATTATCAAGTCCAATTAAATCGTCTTTCTCAAAAGTTGGGCTGAATTCTTTTTCCAGGTAAGCTGCATCATTTGCGCCGACACGAAAAGATATTAATGTGCCAACGTTACCGAAAACTGCATCTCTGACGCCCTCTTCCATCTGGGCGACATACTGATTGGCGAGTGTTAGGCTTAACCGATATTTTCTAGCCTCAGAAAGAATCTTAGAGAAAGAATCTGTTGCGAAATTTTGGAACTCATCTACGTATAAGAAGAAGTCTTTTCTTTCCTCTGGCTTCAGCTTTGCTCTAGCCATTGCAGCGAGTTGCATTTTTGTAATCATCAAAGAACCCAAAAGCTCGGAGTTATCTTCGCCGATTTTTCCGGAAGATAGGTCAACTAATATGATTTTCTGACTGTTCATAGCATCTTCAAACTCAAAGGTGTCTTTAGTCTGACCGATGATATTTCTGATTGTAGGTGAAGCAGTAAACTGCCCTACTTTGTTCAAAATTGGGGCTACAGCTTCCGTAGCGAACTTATCATTATATGTTGAAAACTCTTTCAGCCAAAAAGTTTTAACTACCGGATCCTCTACGTAAGTTAATACTTTTTTACGGAAATCCTTATCCGTGAGTATTTTTACTACGTCTAACATAGTTGTCTCAGGATAATATGTCAGCGCTAAAATCGCATATCTCATTACGTACTCAAGTCTGGGACCCCAGCTATATCCAAACTGTTTTTTAAACACAGAAACAAACCCGCTGGCTGTTCCCTCTCTCAACTCTGGAGTTGTTTTCATGGGATTGAAGCCAATCGGATAATCCTTATCTGCCGGATTAATATAAACTATGTCGTTTACTCTGTCAGCTGGTATTTGTTTCAAGACATCATGGATAAGCTCACCATGCGGATCAACAACACCAACGCCTTCTCCCCTTCTTATGTCTTCAACAGCTAATATTTCAAGGAGCTTTGACTTTCCGGAGCCTGACTTCCCTAAAACATACATATGCCGCCTTCTGTCATCCTTCTTGATGCCGAACTTCCTTAGCTTGCCCCTGAATGTAGTTTCGGCGAAAAATGTAACATCATTTTTATCGACTGCGGGGTCATCAGCATAAGACAGATTCGCAGGTGGTTCCCCCTTCTTTGATGAAGTCCAGACTATGTTTGGAGTTTCCACAGACGCATGAGGAAGATGGTATAGACTTGCTACCTCTTCAATATTTAGGACAAAACCCTTATCTGAGAATAGTCTGGCACGATACTCATTCAACACATCCCGACCGGTTCTTATCCTTGTAGGTGTAAACCCGTTTGCAAGTGTTGTATTAAACTGTTTGAATGCTCCTGTTGTAACTCTCAAATGTTGCTTTGCGAGCTCTCTAGATTTTGCGATATAAAGTATCCTGATTTTTACCTGATAGCCTAGTTTATTTGCTTTTTCCTCGAGGCATGCCAGAGATGTCTCAGTATTTTTGGAAAGCTCTGATCCTCCCCCATTTTTGGATTCTTCCATCGGCATCAAGGTATTAAATATGGTGCTCCCAATGGTATGGGGTAGGTTCAAGACCCAATGTAGTAAACCGGATTTTGTAAATAAGTTTGGACCTGAACCATTTTTTAAGCCCTCAGCATATGCAAGCCCTTTATTCCTCCAGCTATCTGAGACTGGACGTGTGAGAATCTGAATCCACATCTTCTCGGCATTGTCTTCAATCTTTGATAAAGCTCCCGTAATACCGGCGAGAGGATCAACCTCAAAGCTTACAAAGGTTTTAATCGGAAAATAATCTGGTTTTATCAGTTTCAGCTCACATGCGGCGACACAATCATCTACCCCATCATGGTCTATATCAATATTTTTTGAGTAATCATCAACTTTCGCAATTTCCGCGGTTGGATACTGTGCGTAGATTTGGCCTTCTACGAAATCCTGTAGATTTTTTGGAGTCCATACATAGAACATTATAGATTTTGCGTCAGCAACCATCTCAAAACTTATATGTTCCTGTATACTCCCCTGTTTTTTGAGTTCTTGCGCAGGCTTTAAAATACCGTGAAGACTGGCAAACATCATCTCGGCAGATGTAGGACCTTTGTCACTATTTTTAGGAATTTTAACCCATAGCACTACACTCTCAAGGTTATTTTCTACCCACTTACTTTTTCTAAAGTTCTGAAAAGCTAGCACTCCGATGATTGGGATGATAATCCACCAAGTCCACATCAAAAGCTGAAAAATACCCTTCAAAATGTATATTAAAATTTCAAACATTTTCGCTTGCTATCCAGTTATTAATTCTCTGCCAATGTATAAGTTGCTCGTGAGACCCTCCTGAAAGAATCCTTTTGCAAGTTCAAAATTACAGTAGTTTCCTTTACTATACGGTGTTTTTTAACATGCTCAATAATCTCATTTTTGTGCATAGGACGTCCCTGCTCCTTTAGAATTTCGCGTATTACATCCTCAACTACACCCGGTTTATATCCCCATTCTGCAAGAGCGTATATACCGCGTCCAATGAGTACAAAACGATCATCACGTATAAGTTCATTATGAACAGCCTGTCTAGTTACAGGTCTTTTTTGAAGTTTGTGTGCTAATATTTTTTCTGTTATAGAACTATAATGAAGAGGTTGCTTATGACTTTTCATTATCACATAGGTCTTATCGCGGATGCTTTTGGGGTTTACTTCACGCCAAGTTATAAGCCCCCATCTTTTGTCTTCAGCTTGTAGAACATTTTTCTTTGTCCACATTAGTGACTCTACAATTTCAATACTTTCTGAAACAGACTTAGCGATATCTTGAGTTCCTAGAACTTTTTTACTTTCCTCAAGTAGTTTGTCAATTTTTCTTGAGATATCAAGAAATTTTTTATCATTTGCATCCTTTAGCGACCAATAACTTCTTGTCTCCTTGTTTTCGCCATGTCTGACAAGGTTTTTATCCAGGGATGTAAGGAAAAGAAAAGAATTCATTTCTTTTAAATCTTGTTTTTTTGTAGGTATAAATATAGAAACAAGTCTTTCTTC
>JAKANV010000060.1 GCA_021823605.1 bacterium
CTTCTTAGGTGTAGGGCAAACCTCCTCGCATACTATGCACGGTGTTGCGTGGGCATAAGGCAGGCATCTGTTTTTGTCAATCATAGCAAGCCCTATCTTGACCTTTGCTTTTTCTTTCAGGTCCAAGAAGGACTTTTTCTGTGGCTGCGCTCAAGTCTTCCATGGTTATCTCTTTCTTATTTTTTCTGGCGGTCAGAATTGCTGCTTCATTCATCAGGTTTTCAAGGTCAGCGCCCGAAAAACCCGGTGTTTGTTTTGCAATAATCTCCAGATTTGTATTCTTGGCCAGAGGTTTTCCTTCAGCATGGACTGCGAGAATCGCCTCACGGTCTTTGACATCCGGCATATCCAGAACTATTCGCCTATCAAATCTTCCCGGTCGAAGCAACGCTGGGTCGAGAACATCAGGTCGGTTTGTAGCTGCCATGACAATGACATTCGTGCCTTTTTCAAAGCCGTCCATTTCAACCAATATCTGATTTAATGTTTGCTCGCGTTCGTCATGAGAACCACCGAGACCACTACCACGTTGTCTGCCGACGGCATCTATTTCATCAATGAAGATGATACATGGCGCATTCTTTTTGGCTCTGTTAAATAAATCTCTAACACGGCTGGCACCGACCCCGACAAACATTTCTACGAACTCTGAACCGGAGATAGAGAAGAAAGGCACGTCAGCTTCACCGGCAACGGCTCTAGCAAGAAGCGTTTTACCGGTTCCCGGCTGTCCGAAGAGAAGCACGCCTTTTGGTATTTTAGCTCCTAAATTCAAGAATTTTTTTGGATATTTCAAAAACTCAACAATTTCTTCAAGCTCTTCCTTTGCTTCCTCGCTTCCGGCAACTTCCTTGAAAGTAACTTTTTTCTTTGTCTTGTCGTAAACTTGAGGTTTGCTTTTACCAAATCCCATAGCTTGGTTTGATGCGCCTTGTGACTGTCGGATGAAAAAATAAAGTATACCGCCGATTAAAAGTACCGGTATGATAGTCTGAATAAGCAGTCCAATCCAAATCGAGCTGCTGCTTGAAGGTTTTGACTCCACAGTTATCTTACTTGGGTCAAGCTTGTCTATGCCGAAAAGTTTGAGAGCATCGGTAACATTTTCGTTATCTGCAATGGTCGCCTGTTGCTGTTTGTTGTCAGACAGGGTAACTGTAATCTTGGTGCCTTCCTGTTTGATAGCTTTGACTTTATTATCTTTAATCTCCTGAGCAACATAACTTATGTCAACCTTATCCTGAGTTTGGGTAGGTATATAAAGAGAATATACTGCTGCAATGATGAGTATTATTACTACAAATATAATTATGTTTCTATTATTCTTTTTCACTTTTCTCCTTGTTTATCTTAATGGCCACTAAGTTTTCACTTTTTCCGGTTGCTTTATAAAGTGGGTTTAACCTGACACCGGGGACCCAAACAATCTCATCATTTGAAGTGGTTACAATCGGATAACCGTTTCTTTCATCTTTCGAAATCTTTGCATCTACGAAGATATCCTGCAGGCTCTTTGTCTTTCCCTGGCCAATTTCCATCCTATCTCCGGGTTTTCTACATCTTACCAAAAGCTTAAGTTCTTTTTGAATGGCTAAAAATACTAAATTTTCTTCATTTACAGTAATTTTTTTGTTTTTTGGCTCTAAGAAAAAACGCCAATCACCAAAAGAAACTTCTTTTCCCATTTCCAGCCTCGTGACTTTTGGCTTTTGAGTGGGGCTTTTTGATTCCTTGGTAATCTCAAGTTTATCATAAATGCGCCTCACAATCAAACGTGAGGGTAAATGGATTTCTTTTGTCCCATGAGTCTTTTTTGCTAATGATAAAGAATTCTCAATATTTTGCCTTGAGATATCTCTCAAATTTTCTTTTACATACTTTAAAGATTTTCGCATAACTTCAGATTGAAAGTATGGATCCAGCTTATTTAATTCTTTAACTGAAAATGATACGGAAGTCTTTGTTTCTCTGGCTAGTTTCTTATAATTATTCTCAGTAATTTTGCTGACATAACTTTCCAGCTCTCTCAAGGACTCAATCTCGCTTGCCAAGGTTTCTACAAAGTCAGGACTGGTTTTCTCAAGTTCCGGAATGACTTTGTGACGAATCAGATTTCTCTTGATAGATAAATCTTTATTCGTAACATCTTCAACGAATTTAAGATTATTCTTCTTGGCATAATCTTCAATTTCTTCTCTAGTGGTAAAAAGAAGCGGGCGAATCAAATTACCTGACTTTTGTTTCATGGAAACCATTCCGGTCAGTCCGCTTCCGCGTGAAAGATTGAGGAAAAACGTCTCTACGAGGTCATTTTTATGATGCGCAACGGCAATCTTATTGAATCCTTCCTTTTTTGCAATTTCATTAAAAAACTCATATCGGATATCCCGTGCTTTTTCCTCAATATTGCTTCCCGATAGCTTCACTTTCTTCTCAAAAAAAGGAATTTCATATTTTTTCGCCAAAGTTTTCACGAATTCATTATCGCTATTAGATTCTTTTCTTAAACCATAGTTTACATGAGCAACCCCAAGCTTAAGATTCATTTTCTCCTGAACTTTAGCCATCATATCTAAAAGCACGACCGAATCAACTCCGCCGGAAACACCGACGAGAACCCTGTCATTTTTCTGAATTAGCTTATTTTCTTTTACAAAGTCTAAAAATCTATCAATCATAGTTGAATTTTATCACAATTTAGCAACAAGCGGGTTTAAGCGTCTGCTTCTTTATCCCCAGAGATTTTGTATTTAAACTTTAGCACCAACATGGCGATTGTTAATACAAATACTATGAAGTCAGAAACTATTAGAGGCAAGGAATGGATTAAAATGCCATAGGTTAGCCAAGAAAATTGTCCTATCATGAGTACTAAATACATTATCAGAGAAACATCATTTACTGATTTTGTCCTCCAGCTTTTTATGACTTGGGGAATAAAGGAGATTGTTGTCATGACTGCCGCAAAGAGTCCAATTAATGTTATATAGTTCATTTGTTTTTTTGGTAGCAGGGGTGGGAATCGAACCCACGACCTCAGGCTTATGAGTCCTGCGCTCTAACCGACTGAGCTACCCTGCCGTATGGTGGACGCGGTCGTACGTAATTTGAACTTCTCTATTTTAAATCAGCTTTCAAAAGGCGTAAAGAGGATTTCTACATAGCCAAGATCAGCTAATCACGGATTTGTCCTTTAATATCTTGCCATGTTAGTTTTGCAATATATTTCTGAATAATCCTAAGTTTTCCAGATTGCTTCCATCTTTCCCAATACCCAGCTATCTCGGATGTTCCTCTGCTATCCTCGCTGGGATGAACGACAATCATCAATTTCTCTGGACCCGACTCCAGCCACTCAGCAATTCTAATATTGATACCTTTGTCCCCAAATCCATAACCACAGACAATCAGAACCTCTGAGCTATAAAGAGAGCGAAAGAATTCGTATTGCAGTACGGCAAATACTCCTCCTGAGTATTGGAGCATCTTATTCAAAGTACCTACTAAAACCGTTGGTTCGATTCTGTAGGAGACCTCATCTTGTTGTACGGCTAAAAAGGGCTTCTCTGTATTTAAAACTTTTTGTATACCTTTCCGCTCTAAAGCGAAATCTTTATGTGCAAACCAATTAATCGAGCCATGAAGCTTCAGTACTCGAACCCTAGCCGCTCGATCATCAAGAATTCTTGGGTTCCACCAAGAGTTGTCATCATCCCCTGTCTCAAAGCCGTCAATAAAATCTATTTTATTTTCTGAAAGATGTCTCTCTAGAACAGGATCATTATTCAAAGTAAAAAAATCAATTGTCTTGATATCTGTATCGTTACAAGCGTCGCTTATGGAGTTCAGATAATTTAAGGGCCGGGCATCATTATTCGCTTCGTTAAATAAAGCCCACAAAATATCCCGAATATACATCGTAGTTTTTTCGGAAGCTCTAACGGCTCGCCGAGTTTCTTTGCGAGCGATCGTAATAACGAACTCGCGTTACACGCTTCTTCTAACTCAAGAATGGCAGGTGCCACCTCTTTCGTGAATAAGTCATTAGCCTCATTCATAAAATCCGGACTCCATTGAGCACTTTCTATTTGATCAGAATATCTTCCAACAGTGGAACGAAATCGGATAAGGGGTTTCTCAAGTTCGGATCGTATTTCGAGGATGTTATGAATTGAGGCTTCATTAAAGAGAGGTAACTTTTCGAACAGACTTGCAACAAGACCGGCATGTTTCCCCCGAGACATGCCATGGCTGGAAACTGTCAGTTTACCCGCCTCTATACCGGCACT
>JAKANV010000005.1 GCA_021823605.1 bacterium
CCGCTCAGAACCACGGTTCACCAACAACTTCTATGCGCCCCCACTCATCCAGGGAATCGAGATGGAGGACGACATCCACGAGGTCATGGGCCGTTGGAATAGCTTCCGAGGAAGAGTTCCTGATACTCTTTTCGCTGGAATGGCGCCGTACAACGCCATGGTCGGCTATATCAAGTCGCCCGATGTCAACTCCTTCATCCACGATGCGGTCCGCAGATACTGCTACACAGCCCAGGAGGAAAACAACACCGGCTTCGTCCTTCTGCGGAGCGACATGAAGGAGGCGGCCAAGGAAGATCCTCGCCTGGAGGAAATCGTAGAAATGCTCGCGCCTCCCTGCTGGGAGAAGGGTATCTGCCACGAAACAATCCGGCAGTGTGGTCGCGACAGAAGTCCTGAAGCAAGGGCAACCGAGGAGTACTTCGCAAGAAGAAGAGTCTAATCTCGCTGTATCCAGCTTCTCCCTGCAAAACCCAAAGGGAGCGTCGTCCCGGCGCTCCCTTTCTTCTTTTTATATTACTTAGGTTTAAGCCGGCTCTGCCACAACCCGGAACTTTATTCCCGCATCTTTAAATAAATTTTCAAATTCTTTATCTGGATAGTGCGTAGCGCAGACAAATTCCTTAATCCTCGCATTAGTTAAAATCTTGGCGCAGATAATACATGGAGAGTGTGTGCAATAAACAGTCGAGCCCTCTATTTTACCGCCATGTAAGGCCGCCTGGATAACCGCATTCTGCTCCGCATGTATCGCCCGGCAAACTTCGTGCTTTGTTCCAGAAGCTATTCTCTGCTGATCCCGAAGGCATCCTAGCTCTAAACAATCCTTGACTCCAGCGGCAGCACCATTATAACCAGTGGAAACAATGTGTTTGTCTTTTACTATCACAGCACCGACATTATGCCGTCTGCAGGTTGCCCTTTCCCCGACAACCTTGGCAATCTTCAAAAAATATTCATCTAAATCAGGTCTCTTTTTCTTCATATTACCTACTTTCTACCTCCAAAATACCACTGGTAAACCTCTTTTGCAATTGGCACCGCCGTCACGTCACCACCACCTGAACCCTCAACTAATATAATCAAAGCAATCTTTGGACTATCGGATGGCGCAAACGAGGTAAACCATCCGTGATATGCTTTCATATCCGGCCCAAACTGTGCCGTTCCTGTTTTGCCCGAAACTTCAACTGGTAACGTTTTTAATGACTGGGCACTTCCAGCAACTACAGTCTGTCGCATACCGCGCTTTATGATATCAATGTTGGCAGGAGAAATGAATCCCTGATTTGCAATCTCAGGTTTTTTAATGTCTATAACCTTATCATTTTCATCAACAACTTCACTAACAAAGTGTGGTTTATAAAGAGTTCCGCCATTTGCTATAGCACATGTTGCATTCGCTATTTGAAGGGGAGTTACTAAAAGATCACCCTGCCCGATGGCCATATGATATGTATCACCAAGAAACCAATCTTCATTTTTTACTTTCTCTTTCCATGTCGGATCTGGGATTGAACCTTTGCTCTCACCGGCTATATCCAACCCCGTTTCTTTGTCGAAACCAAAAAGGTCGAGATAATGTTTAATCAGGTCTGGACCCAAACCCTGAATGCCCCCATATCCACCGCCAATCGCGTAGAAAAATGTGTTTACGGATTCTGCAATCGCTTTTACCACATTGGTAATACCGTGTCCGCCTGCTTTCCAGTCCGGAAAAGTCCATTCTCCGACTTTAATCCCGCCAGTGGAGTTAACAGTGGAACTTTCTGTAATTGTTCCTTGCTGAAGAGCGCCGGCAGCGACGAAAGGCTTAATAACAGAACCCGATGGATACTCACCGGATATTCCTCTTGCCAAGAGCGGATTGTCCTTATCATTTAAAAGCTTATTATAATCCGCTCCTGATATTCCTTTTGAAAAAAGATTGTTATCATAGGTCGGAATATCGACGTAAGCCAGGATTCCGCCCGTTTGCGGGTCCATGGCTATTGCCGTCGCCTTAGTCGCCTTGACGGATGCCATCACTTTTTTCATGCTATCCGCTAGTTTTTGTTCTAACCCGTAATCTATTGATAAAACCAAACTATTGCCCAACTGTGGCTCCTGCGTTCCTAGGAACTTAACAATCTTACCGGTTGAATCGACCTCATATCTCTGGCTACCATCTTTACCTTTTAAAGTATCTTCATATGACTTCTCCAGCCCCGTTTTCCCGATGTAATCAGTGAGCATATACTCACCTTTTTTATCCTTTAGCTCATCCTCGCTAATACGTCCGACATATCCCAATGCGTGGGAAAGTAGTCCGCCATCCAAATATTCACGGATGGGACTTACATTAACGTTAACTCCCTTTAGCATTTTAGATGAAACTATAAAGGAATCATCTTTTGAAATATTATCCTTAATGAGTACCGGCTGAGTATAGCTCGAGCCCTTTTCTCCAATCATTTTTTGAATATCCGCAGCCGGAATAGCCAAATCTTTGGAGAGTTCATTAATGATATTTTCCTTGTCGGCCTTTTCTTTCGGTAAATCTATCGGAATAACAGCAACCTCATAGCTCGGGGTATTTTTTACGAGCTTGACATGATTAGCATCATAAATAATTCCGCGTGGCGCACGAATCAAATTACCACGATTACGGTTGCTCTCAGCCAATATTCTGTTGTCATTGCCATGAAAAAGCTGCAAATATCCTATTCTACCAATCATTAACATAAAAAGTAGAAAGCAGGCCGTACCGATAAGCATAAAGGGCTTGATATTTCTTTCGCTTTCTATCTTCGGCGCTTCCCTGTCCGCTGACATTATGTGATGAATCCATTTCTCACTATCTCTAGTGCCAGACTCACTCAAACGCCACTTCTTGCTTCCCTCTTCAAGACCAACCAGCTTCTTAAAGATGTCTTTTCTCCCCTTTTTCATCTGCCCATCCTCACATCAGCTTTTTTCTCTTCCCACTCAAACAGTTTCCTTAAGAGCGGAAATGTTATGACGAAGAAACCAACGGTTATAGCAACTTGTTCTAATGTAAAAATTATTCCGGATAATGCAAAGCTTTTTGCCTGAAAAGAAAGCGTAAGCCAAAATGTTACATAAAATATTAAAGAAACCACACTCATCACTGTTATACTCAGGGGGGCCGTAACGTTCGAGTGATCTTCCTTCACAAATAAACTAGCCGCGAACACGGTTAACATAAATATAGCGGTGTGTATGCCAAATGGTCCACCAGATAATGAATCTATGATAAGACCGAAAGCGAAGGCAAATGCATATGCCTCATAGGTCCTTCGATAAAGAGCTATAGAAACCATCAGAATTAATATCATGTTTGGGACTAAACCCAAAATGTCGAATCTCCCCAAAAGGCTAGACTGGAGATATGCAGTAACGATAAAGATAAATATGTTTATTGCGATTATCATAATTGATTTGGTGAGTCAACAAAGGAAGGCTCTTCCTATTAATTTTTTATAATCTGGATTCTCTCTAGAGCCTTGAAGTTAACAAAGGTCCTAAGCGATGCGGACTGAAATATAGAGTTGTTCTTTTTTGTAATGCTTTCAACTTTTCCAATCATCAAACCTTTCGGATATTCACCACCCAAGCCTGAGGTCACGATGACCTCTCCCTTTTTCAGATCAGTTTCTTGTGGAATTTGAGTCATCTGAAGCCCATTACCAATCTGACCCTGAACCAATCCCGTCGCATCAATAGTAGTCATCATACCTGGTAGGGTGCTCAATGGGTCTGTAATCAAGAGTATCTTTGAAGTTGTGGTATAAACATCAGTTACTTTCCCTATCAAAAACCCCTCGCTTGTGGCAACCATGTTGGTTCTGACGCCATCATTTGAGCCCTTATTTATGACTATCGTGTCACGAATGTTTGTCGGGTCAAAAAATGAAATTTCCGCAGGGATAGTGCTAAAACCACTATCATTTTTAAACCCAAGTTCCCTTTTTAAAGCTTCATTTTCCTTTTCGTTCACTGTCATTCTGGCATTTTCTGACTCGAGACTATTGATTTGGGACCTTAGCTCCTTATTCTCTTTTTGAAGATTGCCAATATTCCCTAGGTTTGAGAAAAAATCTTTCACTCCGCCTGTCGAGTTAGCAAAAACCATACCCACCGGTGAGAAAACTTTGGTTATACCCGAGTCTACCGAAGAAAAAGAACCTTTCGACTTAAAAAAAAGTAAACTGAAAATGATTATTAGGATGCTGAAGAATATTAGAAATGATATCTTTTTCATTTTTATACCTTAGGTGACTTTTCATACTGAGTCGTTACCAGAACTTGCTTCAATGACTCAATATCTTCAAGAACCAAACCCGTCCCGCGTACCACACTTGTTAAGGGATCATCGGAAATATGCACCGGCATCTTTGTATGCATCGCCAAAAGTTTATCAAGCCCACGCAAAAGTCCGCCACCCCCGGCTAAGATGATTCCTCTATCCATAATATCTGCCACAAGTTCCGGTGGGGTTTCCTCAACCGTCATTTTTACGGCGTCAACTATCGAAGCAATCGACTTACCCATCGCTTTTCTGACATTATCGCTCATTATAGTTATTGATTTCGGAAGACCGGTCACAAGATCTCGTCCTCTCATAGTTGCTTCCAACTTTTCATCACTCGGGTAGGCACTTCCAATGGCAATCTTAATTTCCTCAGCCGTTCTTTCACCTAGTAACAAATTGTATTCGTCTCTGGCAAACTGAATAATGTCATCATTAAGCTCGTCACCAGCGATTCGGAGTGACCTGGCAGCCACTATTCCGCCAAGAGAAATTACCGCAACTTCAGTCGTTCCACCACCGATATCAACAATCATACTGCCAGCCGGCTCCTGTACGGGAAGTCTAGCTCCGATAGCTGCCGCCATTGGCTCTTCAATCAGAAATGCCTGCCTTGCTCCAGCATTCGTGGCCGCATCCTCCACCGCACGCTTTTCAACTTCGGTAACACCCGACGGGATACCGATAACCACCCTCGGACGGGGAAACAGTGTGAAACTTTCTTTGTGTACTTTATCAATGAAGTACTTGAGCATCTGCTCTGTAATCTCAAAGTCACTAACCACTCCGTCAACAAGCGGACGGGTAGCAACTATGTTTGCAGGTGTTCGACCAACCATTTTCTTTGCTTCATCACCAATAGCTAGGATTTGCTTGGTTTTGATATTTAATGCCACCACAGACGGCTCATTTATAACAATGCCCTTGCCCTTTACATACACAAGAGTATTGGCCGTACCAAGGTCAATCCCTACATCATGACTAAAATATCCGAAAAATTTATTTAACATTCATACTCCTAATATGCCTTGGCAAAATAAACCCACACTTTCGCTTCTTTCCCGCAAACAATACATTTTTTACCCTTGATGTCCTTTTGGTCAAATGGTATGACCCTTGTTGTAGCTGTGGTTTCGTCTTTAACCTTTTGTTCACACTTACTGTCCTCACACCAAGGAGCAAGGGCAAAACCTTTTTTCACTTCTATAACTTTTTTCAAATCTTCATATGAACTTACTTCAAAAGTGTTTTCTGAAACAAACTTCTTAGCCATTTCAAGTAATGACTTTTTGAATTTCTCAAGTTCTTTGTCTGTATTGAATCCAGCCAATAAGATATTTGCCTTTTCTCTACCAATCCTAGATACTAGCGTAATTTTTTTCTCTTTTGCTTCCTTTGGGCCAACTTCAATTCTAAGCGGAACACCCTTAACTTCCCACTCATTAAATTTCCAACCCGGAGAATATTGGTCACGATCGTCTACTTTTACGCGTATGCCTTTCGTCTTATCCTTAACTTTCTCAATATATTCAAGTACTTGTTTTTTATCCGCTGCGTCCTTGTAGATCGGAACGATGACTATCTGAACCGGCGCAATGTCTGGAGGTAATACCAATCCCTTGTCGTCTCCGTGAGTTAATATCACTCCACCAATAGTTCTTGTCGACATACCCCAGCTTGATTGCCAAGCAAACTCTCTTTTCCCCCTTTCATCTTCAAATTGAATACCAAAAGGCTTAGAGAAGTTCTGGCCTAGATTATGCGAGGTTGCAGATTGAAGAGCCTTACCATCCTTCAGTAAAGCCTCGCAAGATGTTGAGTATAGCGCCCCTGCAAATTTCTCTTTCTCGCTTTTTTTGCCTACATACATTGGTATACAAAGAATTTCTTCAAAAAATTTACGATATTCCTCAAGCCTACCAAGTGCCAGTTCATCAGTTTCCTTTTCTGTCGCCAGGACACTATGGCCTTCCTGCCATAAAAATTCTGTTGTTCGGATAAATGGTTTTGTTTTCTTTTCCCAACGAACAACATTACACCACTGATTTACATGATATGGAAGATCCCGGTAAGAGCTAATCCATTTAGAAAATGCATCATACATAATGGTTTCTGAAGTTGGACGAACCACAACTTTTTCTGTCAATTTTTCACCGCCAGCGTATGTAACCACAGCAAGTTCGGGGGAAAATCCTTTCACGTGTTCTTTCTCTTTTTTTAGAAAGCCCTCTGGGATGAAAATAGGAAAATAACCGTTTGCGATACCCTTGCTTTTAATTCTCTTGTCGAAAATGGCTTGGATATTTTCCCATATAGCATATCCGTAAGGTTTGATAATCATGGTTCCTTTAACTGGACCATAGTCAACAAGATCTGCTACCCTTACAACATCGGTATACCATTTTGAGAAATTTTCACTTTGTTTTGTAATTTTTTCTGGTGATTTCATTTTTATAATTTAACTACTTCATAATAACAAATCTAAAGATATCTTTGAAGGTGACTATGACCATCAAAAGAATTAATGCTCCGAATCCTGCAAACTGGATTATATTTTTCGTCTTGTTTGAGAATTTCTTTCTAAGAGCAGTTTCTATCAGGACTATGAGCGTATGACCGCCATCGAGCCCGGGGATTGGGATAATATTGAAAATACCAACTGCGATAGAAAGTACCGCAGCAAACTGAATCAAGGCTGAGAAGCCCATTTGAGCGAAACTTCCTGTAATCACGAAGATTCCGATGGGACCGGCTACATTATCTGACACCTGAAAACTCATGATGAGTTTATCGAAAAGATCAATTACTCCCATGATAGTCAGATACATCATCCTCCCGAGTTCCTGCAAAGCAACTTTTGCTGCAATGAGCGGGGGGGCGCTGATTCTACCTTGATTTTCGAGAACTACTCCAATTCGGTTAACTTCTACTTCCTTGTTCCCTACCTTTTGCTTTGATTTATAGGTAGTAATGGTTTTTTCTATGCTTTTACCATTTCTGTCTACAACCACGTTGACCGATACGGGCTGGTCTTTAGCTTTGTCTGATTTATTTTGAATAACACTGAGAATTTCAGGACTTTCGTTGACAACGAGTCCGTCAACTTTTTTGACAACATCACCTTTTATTAAACCTTGTTTCTCTGCTGGTGCATCTTTCTCAACAGTTGAGATGACAACTTTCATATTATTTACAACCCCCTTGTGATCGGCCATTTCTGGTAATATTGGCTGCATGCCAAAAAGATATCCGCCAAAGAGTATAAACCAAGCCAAGACGAAGTTCAGGAAAACTCCAGCAAGCAAAATCATTATTTTTATATACGCAGGTTTTGAAGCGTAACTCGTCGGATCATCAGGGGCTGAGCCATCATCGCCGTGAATTTTTACATATCCGCCAAGTGGAATAAGATTAATGGCATATGTCGTGTCACCTTTTTTCCTGCTCCAAAGCTTGGGCGGAAAACCAAAGGCGAATGAGTCAACCCTGACACCGCTTCTTTTGGCGGCAATGAAGTGCCCGAACTCATGAACAAAAATAATCAATGAAAAAACAAACAAGATTCCTATCACTGATATCAAAATTGCCAAATTCACGCTCCTTCCTGAAAAATTAAATAGTCAGAAGTTCTTTCTCTTTTCTACTCAGGCTTTCTTCTATTTTCCCGTTATAAGTGTCTACCACCTTCTGCAACTGTTCTTCGCCATAATACATATCATCTTCGCCGATTTTCCCATCTGCTTTTGCCTTTTTTATAGCATTAAGTACATCTCCGCGAACATTACGAACTGATATTTTGGCATTTTCCGCCTTTTCTTTTGCAATCTTCACAAACTCTTGCCGTCTTTCTTCTGTAAGTTCCGGCAAGTTTATCCTGATATTTTCACCTGTATTCACTGGGTTTAGTTTCATATCTGAGTCACGAATTGCTGACTCGATTTGTGAAATATTTGACTTATCCCAAGGCTGGATGAGAATAGACCTAGGCTCCGGAATGGAAATGTTTGCAACAGCCTTTATCGGACTTTTTGTTCCATACACATCCACCATAATACTATCCACAAGCGACACACTTGCCCGACCTGTGTGCAGTGCCGCCAGCTCTTCCTCCATTACTTCTACAGACTTTTGAAATTTCGGCTCAGCTTCTTTTATTAGTTCTTGTATCATGAGTCCCTCTTTTCTAATTTATTTTCCTACTTCGTACCTTACAAACCTTCTGATTTCAATCTTCTCGCCTATTTTACCGATTACTTCATTTAGAAGGTCTTCGATTGTTAAATCGGGATTCTTAACGAAAGATTGTTTCATTAAACAGTTCTCAGCAAAAAACTTATCTTTTTTGCCGTCCCATATTTTATCCAAAATATTTGCGGGTTTCCCTTCTTTTTTCAGTTTATCCAGTTCAATTTCTTTTTCCTTTTCCAGAATCTTCGCCGGAACATCTTCTGGATTTAAATATTCAGGATTAGCAGCCGCCACATGCATAGCTACATCACGGGCAAAAGCACGAAAGTCATCGCTTCTTGCTACAAAATCAGTTTCTGAGTTCACTTCAACCAACACACCAATTTTATCACCATGCAAATATGAAGCGACTATACCCTCTTTAGCTTCCCTGTCTGCTCTCTTTGCCGCAGTTGCAGCACCCTTTTTCCTTAAGTGCTCTATAGCTTTCTCAACATCTCCTCCTGACTCCATAAGCGCTTTTTTGCAGTCCATCATTGGAGCGCCTGTCAATTTTCTAAGATTTGCTACATCGCCTGCTTTAATATCTGCCATTTTACTTTTCCTCCTTCTCTTCTTTCTTTGCTTTTTTGACTATTTCCTCTTTGTCTTTTTCTTCAATCTTTTCAGCCTCTTCCTCTAGACCTTTTTCTTCCTTAACTATAACTTCCGACTCAGCCACTTCTTCTTTTCCTTCCTTTTTCACCGGAACAGCCTTGATGGCATCGGCCATATATCCACAAATCATTTTTATCGCCTTTACAGCATCATCATTTGCAGGGATAGGATAGTCAGCAAGTTCAGGATTTACGTTTGTGTCTACTATCGCTATGATTGGAATCCCTATTTTCTTTGCTTCTTTAACTGCAGTGGTTTCTTTGGCAATATCTACAATAAATATTGCGTCCGGAACCCGTGTAATGTCCATAATACCGCCAAGATTTGCCCTAAGTTTTTTTAGCTCTTCCTCGGCCTTTAACTTCTCTTTCTTAGTCATTCCGGTGCCTTCTTCAAGTTTTCTCTCAAGGTCTTTCAAATATTTCGTTCGAGCAGCAATAGTTTGAAAATTAGTAAGCATCCCGCCAAGCCATCTCTCAGAAACATAGGGCATTCCGCACTTTTCAGCCTCTTCCTCTATAATTCCTTGAGCCTGTTTCTTCGTGCCGACGAAAAGAACTTTTCCACCATCTTTTACTACTGATTCAACAAATTTCTTTGCCTCTTCCATCTTGCCGACGGTTTTAGCTAAATCGATTATATGAACCTTATTTTTCGCAGTAAAAATATAAGGAGCCATCTTCGGATTCCACCTTTGTGTCTGGTGCCCGAAATGTGCTCCTGCTTCAAATAATTTCTGCATTGTTACTTCTGCCATATATCTTCCTTTCTCGCCCTTTTTACGGGCCCGCCGCTTTCATCACTTGCCCTGAAGCCCGAAGCCGGGAGGAATCAGCGCATCAAAAAGCGTGTGTTTTTAATAATTTTTCTAGCCAAATAAGTATAGCAAATCTAGAAGCCTTTTGCAAGCGAAAATATAGATTTATTTTCTTGTAATATAAGCGTTTTTATTGTAGAATATCTCTGCCTAAACTTTTGGAGAAAACTGCAAACTGGAGAAAGGTGGCTAAATGAACGACAAAGTTGTGATTGAAGTCATCGGGCATGACCTTCCGACACCGGGAGGCTGAGGACCAGCCATGCCATCACCGTCGGTGATAATTGGCCGTTGGGAAAGCATCATCGAGCAAGGGTTTGGTGATTCGGCTGAACTGGTCTTTGTTGACCTCGACCTTGAGGAGAACGCGCACCGCAAAGTCGAGTGCACAAGGCCATATATGCCGGCTATCATCAAGCTGAACGGCAGAGAATACGACTTCCCCAACGCAATACGGGAAATCGGGGGTGTATCCGGAATCTGTGCTGAATTCCGACGACTGCAAGAAGCCAAACGCTCTTTAGCAACCAACGCCTAACAGGAGGTTTTCTGAAAGTGTTAGAACGACCCGAAACTACAAGGGCAAAGGAAGTGGTCGATCTTTACCGGAAAGCGGCCAAACGCAAACACTTCAGTAACGAAGTGGTTGATGCCGTACGAGAGCTGGTAGATATGGTCCAGCGTGGTAAGGTCAGCTTAATCAACATTGGTTGCGAGGGACACGAGTATCAAAAGATGATTATGGACTGCGTCCCTCTTCCGGCCGGGCTTTAGCTCGGGCAGTACCAACCGAAGTTTAGGAACAAGGCGGCCACCCCAGTGCCGCCTTTTTCTTTTGCTTAAAACCCTTGGGCCAGTTTATATGCTCCCCAAATACCAAAGAGACCGCCAATGGCGGCAAAAATTATTGAACTAAAAGATAAAATATCGGCGCCCCAAAGCATCGGCACGAAACTTCCAACAGAAGAGCCGACCACCATTCCGAGCATTATGGTTTTCTTTTCCATTGATATAACCTTACAACTTTTTCAGTATAAAAAATAGAGGACGCGCTGTGGGCCAGTGCGCCCTTAAAACCAGTCTCCCGAGACCGGCACGTATCAAATATCCAGTCTGTCGGGAGGGTAATGCGGGTACCACTCTGGAACAACCGGATCCTCCTGCTCCAACTGGAGTTTCCGAACCGCATCCCGCTTCTTCTGCAACTCCGACTTCTCCGGTCTGGATGCGTATATACACAATGGACCGGATACACAGAGGATTATGGAAATAGCTACCAGCAACAGAGGACCGCCGGAAAAATCAGGAAGCTGCCCTTGGTCTGCCCACAGGACCTCCCGCATGAAAATGATAAAGAGAAACACTCCAGCTATTGTCATTATGATGCCTTTTTTCATCTCGCCTCCTTTCAGTCTATATTCAGGAATGAGGTGTTTAAAACATTGTGACATAAAGATTGGTGGGCGGCCGCTGGGTGACGGCCGCCCACCCCGCTAGGGAAGAGGATGATAGCCGCATCTCTCGATGATTGCCCTAAAAGGAGCAAACACAGCCTAAGCTTGTGAGATGATGGGCTTAGGGAGAAGCTTTTGTCACTGCATCTGTTATAGCTATAGCAGTTCGGCCTCACTCGTCTTTTTCTTTATTGCCAACGGTTCAAGCGGCTTCTCGTTGTATTTAGCAACGGAATGCGCCGATACGGACCATGTGATTACGACAAGAAACGACGCAACAAGGGTACCATACCCAAACCATCGATCAAATAAAACCGAGACTCCTTCGATAACCAGACCAATAAGGATACTGGTAAGAAGGCTACAAAAAAAGAGGTAACCAAAGGAATCCCTGCTCTGAATCTGCACTTTCTTGTTATTCAGATTCAGAATAACCAAAAAGGCCACAAACAGGGCTAAACAGATTATGATATACTGGAGAAACATCCGAATCCCCTTTCACTATAGACAAAATTGACAAGGTCCATCTTGATAGAAAAATTTGATAACCAACGCCCTCTAGGCTTTTATTATAACATATAAGCATAATTATTATAAGCTCCTGAAACGGAAACCCTTGAATATCACAAATTTTTTTGCTATAATCTTTCTGTTATAGAAAATTATGGATTCCCGCCTGCGCGGGAATGACAGAGGAACTATGAAAAAAGAAATTCATCCAGATTATAAAAAAGCGAAAATAACCTGCGGTTGCGGAAACGTTGTTGAGACGAAAACTACCGTTGGTGATTTAACTGTGGAAATATGCTCTGCTTGCCACCCATTCTTTACCGGCAAACAGAAGCTTGTAGATACAGCTGGAAGGGTTGATAAGTTTAAGGCCAGAATGGAAACAGCCCAGAAGCTTAGAGCTTCCCAAAAACCAAAGAAAGAAGTCAAAAGAGAAAAAACCGACACAGCCGACCTCGATAAGAAAATGGAAGAGATTAAGGAAGAACTAAAAGAAGAAACAGTTGATGTGAAACCCGAAGAATCTGTAGAAGAAAACACTCAAGACGAGACAACCGACGAAAAATAAATAATTTGTAAGGATAGCGCTATATTGGTATTACAATATGCGCTATAATTGTTTCTATGCTAGAAAAATACGACCAATTCAAAAAAGAATTTGACCAAATCGAGAAGGAACTCTCCTCTCCCGATATCGCTTCCAATCCTCAAAAAATGAAAAGCATCTCTAAAAGACATTCTGAACTAAAGGAAATGCTAAGACTTTTCGAGGAACTAAAAAGATTAAAAAAAGATATCGAAACATCAAAGGAAACTTTTGAAGCAGAAGACAATCAGGAAATGAGAGACTTCTTCGCTGACGAGATTATAGAGTCTGAAGCCAGAATGGAAGAAGTCAGCACGAAACTTCAGGGAATGCTAGTGCCTAGAGACCCAAGCGACGAGAAAAATATAATTTTGGAAATACGAGCCGGCACAGGCGGTGATGAAGCTGCCCTCTTTGCGGGAGATTTATTTAGAATGTATTCCCGTTATGCAGAGCGCCGGGGATGGAACGTTTCTGTTCTATCCTCGAATACCACTGGAATAGAAGGTATTAAGGAAATGATTGCCAAAATCGAGGGCGAAGACGTTTATAAATATTTGAAGTTTGAAAGCGGGGTGCACCGTGTTCAGCGAGTACCGGAAACAGAATCTCAAGGTCGCATTCATACCTCGGCCGCAACTGTAGCAGTAATGCCAGAGGCAGAAGAAGTCGATATCGAAATTTCGCCGAATGATATCCGTATAGATGTTTTCCGCTCATCGGGTCCAGGCGGCCAAAGTGTTAACACTACCGACTCGGCTGTGCGAATTACATACATTCCAACCGGCATGGTCGTTTCCTGCCAAGACGAAAAATCTCAGCTGAAAAATAAAGACAAGGCCATGTCTATTTTGCGCTCAAGATTACTGGCGCTAAAACAAGAAGAAGAGGCAAAGAAAAGAAGTGACTTTAGAAAGTCACAAATCGGAACAGGTGACAGAAGCGAAAAAATTAGAACATATAACTTTCCTCAGGATAGAGTTACAGACCATAGAATTAACTTCACTACCCACAATTTGCCGGAAATTTTAAATGGCAAACTCGACGATATTATTTCTGCCCTCCAAAAAACCGCCCAAGAAAAAGCCCTCGAAAGTTTAGACTCTTCAAAGTAATCAAATAATTGAACTAATATAATCTTTGTGCTAGTATTTTCCTACTAGCAAGATACGTTTGTTCTCATTCAACCGAAAGACGACCGTAGGAGGGTTAAATTGGCTGGTAATGTATCTTCCATAAAGTTCGCACCGATACCTGGTGTCGACATGTCTCCAGAGGAGCTGGAGCCAAAAAGAAGGAGCGATGATGCCGTCGGATACGACCTGATGGCAGTGCGGTTGCTCAAGAAAGGGACGAGGGAGCCGATTCCGAATGCCTTTCCAGTAACCATCGGCCCAGGAGAACAAGCACTTTTCGGTCCTGGCATCGCGATGGCAATACCGAAAGGTATCATGGGTGAGATTCGCCCCAGAAGCGGCCTTTCCATGAAGGGTATCACGATGGCTAACGCGCCCGGTACCATCGACCCTGACTATCGCGGAGAAGTCGGCATCCTTGTCTTGAATAAAAGCAAGGAACCCTTCGTGGTTAACGAAAGAGACTGCATTGCGCAGCTTGTCTTCGCTCCCGTAGAACTGCCCAAGCTGCAATATGTGTCCTCAGTCGAAGAACTGCCGGAAACTACAAGGGGTACGGGCGGCTTCGGCTCAACAGGTATGTCGGGAGAGGGCTACGGAACAGCACGCTCAGAAGCAGAGATTCGTAGAGTAGACTGCTATCTGATGAGCGTCGCTATCCAGACAGCGGCCATGTCAAACTGCGTTCGGGGCTGTGAGCTTAATCCTGATGGGACAGCCAAGGTGGATAATTTCGGCAACCTTGTTGGCCAGCAACGACGTTTCGGCGCTGTTTTTGCCAGAGGTACGCGGATCCTGTCCTCCGGCTACAACCATCAGGTGAAGGGGCAGAGCCTCTGCAGCGACGCAGGATGCCTGCGTGACGCAGAAGGCATCCCCTCGGGTCACAGACTCGAGAGATGCCGTGCAATCCACGCCGAGGAAGACGCTATCATGACCGCGTCAGAAAACGGCATCTCCCTCAGTCGAAGTGTCCTGTACGTTAACGCTCAACCGTGCCAGATGTGTGCCAAGAGCTTAGCTACCTTGCGGCTGAAAGCAGTGGTCATCTTAGCAAACACCTACCCCGAGTCGGGAGTAGACATCATCGAGAACGCCGACATACAAGTCAGGACAATCTCAATGGATGATGTGAAGCGCTTTCAGGGCATAGCTGTGGGCTAAGCCGCCCCAAATACTTGCACCTTCAAAAAACCGGTGTCAGCTCATGACACCGGTTCTTTGTTTTCTTAAATCAGCTCAATTTTTAATAAAAGAAAAGGGCGCCACGGGGGCGCCCTTTGCGGGTACTAAATACACGTGTTTCGGGCTCAATTACCCGACTCCCAAAACACGAACTACGCTTTTGCCAAACAAACCTCCTAGGTAAATAGCTCTTGAACAGAGCGGTTGTTTAGTAGATAGCGGAAGAAGTTGATAAGCCTCTCATCAGCTTCTTTCTGCTCTGGTGATTTGTCTACGTAGAGGGACATCAGGGGGTCGATGGTTTTTTGATCTGACTTTTCCATATTCTCCCCTCTCCTCGTTTGCTGCATTCGTTCCTAGTACTTTCCTTGCCTACCCTTCTTCGTCTATCCTCATATACCTACCTCCCTTGTTGCGGTTAAGCATGAAACTACCCTGATTAAATACCCATTACACAGCTAATGCAATAGCTAATCAGTTCAGGTTGTTGCCGAGATATTCAGCTGCGGGCATTTTATCCTTTCCGATTAATCCATAATGGAGTGCCATTTCGCTGAATGGCTGCTGTATGAACTCTTCCCCCTTTTCTGAGATTTTGGTTATAAGCGAGTTTACTATCGGCGCCAGAACCAACATACTCAGCTCCATAACCCGGTATCCCGCATATAAACGATAGAGTTCTTTGGTAATACCCCCAGAATCTCTTGCGTTTAATATTGGGTCCTTCAACGTAGTCTTGCATTCCATACACGCCAGTTCCTCGAAACCCTCACGCATTTCTTCAAAACCGCTAATGTCAACATTTGAGGCCAATATTATAAGGCCATCAAAATTAACGGTTAGCTCATCTTGATAGAAAAGTTCAAGGAAATCTGAGAAACTTGCAGAACCGCTTTCCTCACCTTTCATTGAAACGTACGACAGGAGTTCCTCCCTCAGCGCCCTCCCATCACCATTACTGTAGAAGTTTTCTACAAGTATTGGTATAACCGTTTCCTTCAAAATATCAGAAAGCTTAACCCTACCGGACTTGAACATGGAGAACTCTCCTTTGTTGCATTGTTACTTTAGTGCACTTTTATTCTTTTCGAAAAATGAACAAGCCGGAGAACAAACCCTCCGACTCAAAGTCAGTATACCATAAATGAAATGGTTCGAGAAGGATTTGCGCTTATTTTATTCCCACCTAAAGAATCTGATGGCTAGTATAAAAGTAATAACCATCCAAACCAAAAGACCAAGAATGTCGTTTCTTATAGCAAGCATGCTGCTTCCGTCTATGATTACGCCCCGAAGCGCATCGGCGAGATATGTCAGTGGCAAATAATGAGTAATCGTTTGCAACCAGTTAGGGAGTCCATCGCGTGGGAAAAATACACCTGAAAGAAACATCATTGGCATCATCACAATATTTGCAAGCGCCATCACAGTATTTTGCGAGTTTCCGATTCCCGACACAGTGAAACCAAAACAAAGGAAAACCACTCCACCCATCAAACCAAGCAGAAGTATAAGTGGTATAGATCCGGCTATATGAATTCCGAAGAAAAGGACACCAACTGTCAAAATGGTAGTTGTCTGCATGATAGATATGATTAGACGCGTCGCAACCTGACTAAAAAGTATAATTCTAGGCTTTACAGGTGTAGCGAGAAGACGTCTGAGTATCCCCCGCTCACGCCAGTTTACAAACACACTGGCCACACCAATAACACTCATCTGCATTATGCCAAGCGCCACAATGCCCGGTATCAGAAAGTCAACATAAGTCAGGTTTTTTGACGATATAGCTTCTTGCTTCAGAACGAAAATGTCCGGCGTCTGAGTGACGGCATGAGTATATCTATCGAGAACTTGGTTTACTATAGTTGTTCCAATAGAAGCAGTTGAGTTCTGCTTGTTATTATTATAGAGAAGCTGTATCTCCTGAGGAGCTACTTTTTGGCCCATTTTTAGCTGTGCAATGTTCTTGCCAAAATCTTTCGGTAATATTAGGACCACATCACGATTTCCTTTTTCCAGCTCACCCTTCTCAATGCTCAGATTATTTTCGGTAATTTCAAGATTAGAAACTTTCTTCAACCCCTCAACAACGGGTGCGGTTGCCTGGCTTTTGGCTTCATCGACTATACCCATCTTTACTTTACTAGCAGCACCAAAGTTCATAACTCCAAATATGCTCATAATGACAAGTGGCAGGAATAAAGAGAAAAATATCGCCGTTTTATCACGGAAAAACATCTTTATCGAATAAAGGACTATAGTTTTTATAGCTGAAAGCGATTTATTCATATTATGACTCCCTCAAAAGTTTGCCTGTCAGATCCAGAAATACATCTTCAAGATTTGCAGCTTTTTCGACCTTCTTTTTCTTAAATCCTTTTTTAATCAACCTATCTACCAAGTTGTCAGGCGTATCAAGTTTTATTATCTTTCCCGCATCCATGATAGCAACTCGATCACATAAAATTTCCGCTTCATCCATATAATGTGTGGTTATAACCACGGTTTTCCCATTATCTCTAATCTGCTGGATTAGACCCCAAAGATGATGTCTCGCCTGCGGATCGAGACCGGTAGTTGGCTCATCTAGGAAAAGTACTTTCGGCTCGTTTACCAACGCTGAAGCAATAGAAAACCTTTGTTTCTGACCGCCGGAAAGTGTCTTCACTTGCGACTTAGCTTTATCTTCCAGCTCGACTTCTTTTAATATTTCCATCGGGTTGACTTTTCTTTGATATAAGCTGCCAAAGAACTCAAGCAGTTCCGTCAGCTTTAGGTAATCAAAGAATGCCGATGACTGGAGCTGTACACCAATAACACTTTTTACCTTGTTCGGGTCATTGTTTACATTAAATTCATCTATATGCACCTCACCCGAGTCGATAGGCCGAAGACCTTCTATCATTTCGAGAGTTGTCGTTTTGCCTGCGCCATTTGGACCGAGAATACCAAATATCTCACCCCTTTTAACTTCAAAAGAAATACCGTCAACGGCCTTAAACCCGTTGTACTTTTTTACCAAATCTTTAACTTCTATAATGTTTTCTGAACTTTTTGCCACTTACTTTTCTTCCAAAATTTTCTTTATTTCTGTTTGTCTTTTCTCAAGCTCCTCTGAAAATTGTTTAAAGCTGGAAAGCTTAGTCAGGAAAATACCTTTGTCATGAACACCGAAAACCAGCATCTTCTCACCCTTTTCCAGGTTTAATGCCTCCCTCGCCTCTACCGGCACCACAACCTGTCCGCGCTCTCCCATCGTCGTCGAACCATAAAACTTTTTCTTCATCATAATACTTGCCTATCTTACTAATATGAAAAGTATGATAGGAGTGAGGAGCAATGTCAAGAATAAAAATTACTAGTTATGAGTTCTCTAACTGCTTCCTGATAGTTTTCTTGAGAAATATCGTGTTTCGCGCCCTTTATTTCAATCAGTTTACATCCGTTAATTTTCTTTTTAGCATCATTTATTCTTCTTTCCAGAGCTGGCCCCTCATTTGTCCCGTATAAAATATAAGTTTTTGATTTAATCTTGATGGCCAACTTGTCAAAATCATAATTTTCGTAATCTTTCATTCTTCTGTCGCCAATATACTTTTTGATATTTTTTTCACCAATACTCTTACGCGTAAAGGCTAGGTCGCCTGCAAAATAAGGAGACAAGGAACATAGTATTAAATCTTGAGGTTTATATTTTGCTGAAGAAATAAAAGCAATCATTGCACCGAGAGAAAAGCCGAAAAAAATGTTTTCTTCTGTTTTATTTTTATTGTAATAATCATCAAACTGATTCAGATAATCCGTTAAAGTTTTATATTTCCACTCGATTGGAACAATAAGTGGCTTAATCCCCTCCTTTTTTACATATGAAGCAATTTTTTGATAAGCAGGATCTTCTGCTTACTCTCCCAACCCAGGGATAATAAAAGCGGTTTTTGCCAATCTAAACCTCTATCTCCATTAAATCTTCACCCATGACAACTTCACCATCATATTCCTCTTTCACTTCTGCCACCAAATCTTTGTCATAGTTCCTTGGAAGTAAATGGCTTAAAATTACTTTTTTAACGTTGGCGTTTTGCGAAATTTCTCCGATTTCAATTGTATTCAAGTGAGGACCAGGATCTGCGCCTTTTGATATTGAACAGTCAGCTATAAAGATATCTGCCTCTTTAATAGCGTTCTCTATGCCATTGCATTTTATGCTATCACCAGAGAAAACAATGACCTTGCCATCAATTTCAAACCTAAATGCTACAGAATCTCCATTCATGTGTTCCACCTTAAATGATTCTACCGAAAAACAATCTAGTTCTTCTTTGCCTTTCAGCTCTTTTATCATCATATTCGGCATACTATCAACGACCTCTAACTGATGGATTTTAGCGATATCCCTAATAAACTTTTCCATACCCTTAGGACCATAAACAATCAGTGGGCTCATTTCTTTTTTATAAAATTTCGAGAGGAGAAACCTTCTTACAAGCATTGAGTAGAGTTCTACTGTATGATCCGGATGGAAATGGGTAATGAAGATATAATCAAGATCATCAATTTCAACACCCAAATCTATCAGACGCAACTGAACACCGCATCCTGTATCTATTAGAATTTTTATATCCCC
>JAKANV010000061.1 GCA_021823605.1 bacterium
AAAGAAGATGAACATCCGGTTGTTGTAATATGCGGATCAGATATTGCTGCATTATTAAAAACGAAAATTGGTGATCGGAATCAGGTCGAAAAATGGTTGAATAGTTTTCTTTAGCTTGTTTGTTGTCACACAGCCTTCATTACGCGGGCAACACATCCTTCCAAGTCATTCTCAACTTCGTGCTCCCAAAAACGAATCACCCGCCAATTTGCCTGCTTCAGCAAACGATTGACTTCTTTGTCTCGATCTTTATTTTTTTTAATTTTTTCTGTCCAAAAAAGCTTTCTTGTTTTGGGCATCTGAAAGTGTTTTGGACAACTGTGCCAGAAACATCCATCTATGAAAACGGCAATATGTGCGCCGGGAAAAATTAAATCCGGCTTGCCAGGAAGTTTGCTTTTTAATCGGTAGCGCAACCCTCTTGCCCAAAGATTTTTTCGTAGAAGAATCTCGGGTTTTGTGTCCTTTCCTTTAATGCGGGACATACAGTAACTGCGTTGCCGCCTGGACAGCACATCACTCATTTCGGAAAGAGGTTATCCCGGGGCGAATTGAATACTTGCTCCAGGCAAAGGCCACTTCATTTATAATCTGCTCTTTAAGCCTGAAGAGGGGTTTATCAAGCATACAGCTGTCTTTGTGTAAGCCTGCCGTATATCTAAAAGAGATCAATAAAATGTACTGCTTCCCATTGTAATGCAAAACAGGAGATCGGAATATACCCTCATGAGCTTTCAACATTGTCCCGCTTTCCCTCTGTTGACACACCATAGCAGAATATTCAACCGGCACCAGAGCCGACAAAAGATATCGATGTAACCGGTTTTTCTGTTGAGCATGATCGCACACAGCTCCTATTTCGATCCAACCGAGCACAAGATTTTCTCGTGCTTCTTTTCTCAAGCTTTTATTACCAACCTCTGTATTAAACAAAAACTCCTCATTTATGAGTTTTTTATAAGAGATATCTTTTCCAAAAAATCTGGTAAAAAAACGAGAGGCGAGCGGCCCTTCGCAGTTTGGCATTTTGACAAACACACCCCGTTTTGTTTTCGAAAAATCTTGGGGCACTCCTTCCAAATTATAGAATGTGTTTAAATTAGCAATGTCTTCATCTGTTAAGTTTTCAAGATCATTTTCCCCTAATTGCTTAAGACACGCTGACCATTTAGCATTCAAGCTGTCTAAATTCTCTTCCTTTGTCATACCAAGCAGCTTATCTTCCAGAATTGGTAAAAGTCCGCCCTCCACTGCCTGATTAGCCGTACCTGTTGCATTTTTACGACCGACTGATTCATGAGCAATATGGGTTAATAACGTAATTAGTTTTTCTTGGGTTTCTGGAATCTTCCAACCATTATCATGCGGTGCTGCTGCAATTTTATATAGTTCTGAAAGTGCATAGGAGGCAGCATAACCTGTTCTGTTTTCCCACTCAATTAATAGGCGGAATATACAAACTTGATCAACAAGTTCCAACAGCTTTTTTTTCAATTCGTCCGGGGGGACATCAGCTTGAAATTCAAGTTTGTTAAGAAATCCCCACCCCAAAGGTGCCAATACCTCACCATTTGATCTGCTTGCTAACAAGGCAATTATTTCCGCGGGCAAATTACCATATCTTGACCAAAATATGAGGTAATATGGTCCACTAGGATTCAGTTTTTTCAGCACAGCTTCTATAGTCGGATATAATACTTTAGCATCCTGTGTGCTCGTGAACTCCCTAAGGTTAATATCCAGCGCAATAATCCGTACGTGATTTGTATCAAAATTTACATGATCAATCCCACTCACATTTCCAGGGTCATTTCGAAAGACAATTGGTACACAGGAAAGCCCTGATGATGCAAATGCACTATTAAGTTGATCAAGGTATGTTTGGTCATCATCGACAAGTATTATGTGTGTTTTGAACATTATTGCTTCCTGGACTTAAACAACAGCACCACTGCAGCTCCGTCATATACTGCTGGCAATTCGAGCTCTTCAGGGGTCATGAACAACAATCTGCCACCTATGTTCTCCATCACCAAATTAACAAAATAAAGGCCAAGACCAGCCCCGCCGGGTCGTTCAGTAATAAAAGGTTTTACAGCTTCCTCTGGTGTGAGGGTAAAGCCTTTACCATTATCCGCCACCACAATTGCAGGCCCTTCCTCAAACCAGTCCGGAAGGGTAAATATTCCAATCGCAGGTGCTTTCCCTGCCTTTTCTTTTTCCGTCTTTAACCTTGCCCAGTACATTGCATTTTCAACGAGATTCTGGAGACTGGCCAGCACGAGACCGTAAGGGGCCGTTATTGTAAAATCTCTATCTTCACCTGTCAGTACAGGCGCGCTGTGAATTATTTTATGATATTTCAGTCTCCGCTCCAGTGGCGAGATGGCATTGTTGATAACCTTGGAAATCTCAAAAGTCTTTAGTTCATTTCTTCGCAACAGCGGCTGGAATCCTTCCAGAAGACTCACCAGATGTTCAGAAATTCGAACCAGGGTGTCAGGCGATTCACCTTTTTTTATTGCTCTATTGAGAGCTAATATTTCCCTTTCAACTTCATGAAAGATAACCGCGAGATTAAGCCCCTTGACAGTATTGAGTGCTACTTCCCTCATTCTTCTGTATTCAGAATCAATATACTCAACCTTTTTACCGATTTCCTTTTCGAGGCCGTGCTTTTTAATTGAGGCATTGACCTCATCGATTATCTTTTCAAAAGTAGCATCTGGCGAGGGTTTCGAGACCTCTCTGATATCTCCGAGGTATTTATCAATTTGCTCTCTGTCCTTTCGGTGGAGAATGAAAAACTTCTCGAAAGCACTGCTTACAATCCACTTAAATCGTCTATATGTTTCATTTTCATCAAAGCCTTCCCTGTTAGTTTTTTCTTGTAACCCCTCGGTGCCTTTAGGATCAAGACTGTCCTCAAGATTAATGCTTATGCCAGCGATAATAGAATTAGTGCCAAGGATTTCAGTCGGTTTATTGATTCTTCTCGGATTGAGACCAAGCCAGTCATCCCCAGGCTCTCCATAATTGAACACACGTATTCCGTCCCTGTAAACACGGATGCCGGTCTGATCATCAAGATATTTTTTGATATACTGGTAATTTCCGCCTGCGCCAAGCACTTCCTTTCTTAAATAGTAGAAATAACATTTTCCTTTTATTGGGCCGATCCCAGATAACATATCTGGCGATAACAGCAGATGATCATTCTTTTGGATTTCGTTTAAATCATCGTCACTATAAAAGGGAGGGGGGAGCAGTTCAAGAGAATCGTTCGCTTTCCTCAGAGTGTTTTTTCTTATGCTTTTAAACTGGATGGGGGGGGTGAATTCGTAATCCCATGAGAGCTTACTTTTCCCATCTGCATTTGTAATCTCAAAATCAAATCGCCATATTGCGCTATTCAGTATATCTTCTACATCCGGCAGGTCTTGCAACCATGGTTCCCGCCCTGGGACGCTCAGAATAACTTTAAAATCGGAGACGGTTTCAAATGGTGATACAAGGCTATTGATTAATTTTGCAAGGGCGCGCACTTCTCTCCTGTCCCAATCCGTCCGATGAAGTCCAGTCACCTCAAGCACTGTGCCTGTGCCCTCTTTAAATGCTACCGAAGACGTATTTGTGGTAACCAGAACGTTAGCATCGCCTATAAATTTTGAATTCTCAATCAGGCTAGGCCAGTCTATGTCAATGCTGTATTCAGGATTTCTACTGGCTTTTGTAACAAGCTTCATTTTGGTACCGAGCTTATGGACTGCTAATCTACCAACCCCTTTTTCACCCAGTGGAAGGCGCTCAAATGGTTTAGGGGTACGCGTGCGGTTCTTGCCTCGTTTGCTATCTGTGCCGAGCTCCATCCATTTGTTGGTTATCGTATCAAAATCCATCCCAAAGCCGTTGTCCTTGATCCTGATCTTTGGTGGTATGGCATCTAAATCAAGCAGAACATTGACTTCGGTTGCATTTGCGTCATAAGCATTCTTTACAAGTTCAAATATCGCAAGCCGATCATTCCCAATAAGCTGATCGCCCAGTAGTTTGAGGATATGTGCTCTTGCCTTGAAACTAGCCTGTTGACTCATTTTTTACAGGCAAACTTCGGGAATAATAAATATGGCACCCATCATTAATATTACTATTTCTTCCCGAGGATAGCATCCTTGGCGGCCTTGGCGACCCTGAACTTCACGGCCTTCTTGGCCGGAATCTTTAT
>JAKANV010000062.1 GCA_021823605.1 bacterium
ATTTTATACGAATACCCTGGCGCCAAAGTCTATCGCCACATTCAAATTTATAAAACTCAAGATCTCCAATCTTTATAGTAATTACGCCTCAAAAAAGGATTCGAGTATCCTGGCTGATACTGACGAGAGAATTGAAGGCTTCGAAATAGACGAAGTTCCTGAAGTTGATGATTTAGAGCTTAAAGAAGAAATGGATGAGGTAACAGAAAAATTTGAAGAAAATGAGGAAGATAACAAGCCGAAGGTGCCGGCATACAAAAATGAAATTCATATCAGAGAAAGTGATGACGCTCCAAACAAAGCCAAGTTAGAAAAAGCGAAAAGTTCTATTCTAACAAATCTCGGCAATCTGTACGGCTCAGCCACACAGCTTGCAAATATCAAAAAAACTAAGAAAAAGCTGCCAAAGATGAAGAAACAATATTATCTGGCAATTGGCGTAGCCGTTCTTTTACTGCTTATTCCCTACACATTCTTAGCCAAAAGGGGTCAAACGGATGCCAAAACGAAAAAAGATGAACAGACCCAACTAGCTACTATCGATGCAAAAATTGCTGAAGCAAACACATTTTCGGCTGCAAACGAAAAGCAGAAAGCTGCCGCCGATTTAACAGATGCACAGAAAATAGCCGAGAGTCTGACAAAGAGTAAATTCTATTCTAAAGAAGCCAAACAAAAGCTGGGCGCAATCGAGGCGCAGTTTAATACAATTACCCTCACTAGCCAGGCGAATGCATCTACGTTAGCTGACCTTTCTAAAGTAGCTAAATCAGATCTCGTCGGCATTTATTCGGTAGGTAATACCTTCTACGCAATTGGTAAAACAGGCGACATATCAAAGGTAGAAAAGATTTCCAAGAAAGCCTCCTCTCTTCAAGTTGATGGAAAAATAGAAGGCAATGTTGTTGGTGCTACGGCCCTGGCTAAAATTAAAGTTGTAGAGATTCTGACCGACAAACCGGCAATATACGAGTTCGATACCACAGACAACAGTATCACAGAGAAGAAAGCCTCCGACGGCTGGGAAAAGGCCATCGACATCGACTCATACGGCACAACACTCTATCTACTCGCCCAAGACCAAATCTATAAACATACCCGAACCTCGAGCGGTTATGGCAAGAAAGCAAACTACCTCATCGATAACTCTGGCTTCTCGGGTCCTCAGTCATTTAAAATTGATTCTGACGTTTATGTTATGGCAAGCGGAGGCAATATCCTGAAATATACTTCCGGGAAGAAACAGGATTTCGCGGTCAAGGATTTACCAATCAATCTAAGTTCTGCAAATCTAATCTATACAGATACCGAAACCAAAAATATCCTCATTGCCTCAAGTTCTGACAAATACATTGTAGTCATCGGCAAAGACGGCACATACAAAGGCCGATACGTTTCAAACGATTTTTCTGATATCAAATATACAGTTATCGAAGGCAATACAGTCTACGTTACAACCAAAAACAAAGTTCTCACATTTGACCTAAAATAGCCTCAAAAAAACTCTTGCATCGACTTTCCATAGTGCTAAAGTTGAAGTAGTAGTTTGAGAGTTTGGATATGTTGTCCCATAGCAAGGGGAGGTTTACTGATGGCATCCAGCACAGGAACAGGGGCCATGGACGTGATTCACTGTCCCAGGGTTTTAGAGCCGGGACCGGGGTCAAGGGATCAGTACGCAAGGATCATCTTTGCAGAGCGCCTCGCGGGCCTTTACTCCTCCTCCGGTTATCACGGAAGCTCCGTCACATTCACTGGAGTCCACGAACGTGACACCGGGCACTCCGCCCCCAAGGATGAAGAGACGACAAAGCAGCCGGAAACGAAAACCGACGTCAAGGAACGACACCTCCATGTGGTTCCCCCGATTTCCGAAGTCGCATAGCTTGCTCTTCTTCCCATCACCCAACTCTACGAACTTTCGGGCAGATCGCCTCGGCGGTCTGCCCGCCACCCTCTCTACATTCTTTCGGGCAAATCGATGCTGAGAAGGCTCATGCTGTTCTTTATTATTTGAGCAGTTGCCGCGACTAATGCCAACTTGAAATCTTTTGACGCTTTGTCCGCGCCCAGAACTGGCACTTTATTATAAAAAGTATTAAAATCCTGAGCCAGCTCATACGCATATGTAGCTATGTGGCTTGGCATATATTCTCTTGCGGCTGTCTCAATAATCTCCGGGAATTGATAAATCTTTTTTAGTAATGTCTCCTCTTCCTTCTCTAGTGTCCCGACTTTAAAATCTTTTGGAAGTTCTCCCGCTTTTCTTAAAATCGACTTCGCTCTCGCATATGTATACATGAGATATGGCGCGCTGTTTCCATCAAGCGAAAGAATCTTCTCCCAGGTAAACGAGATGTCTGTCACGCGGTTGTGTGAAAGAATGGCGTACTTCACTGCTCCAACACCGACTGTCTCCGCGACTTCTTCTTTATTTTTTAAATCGGGGTTCTTCTCTTCAACAATTTTCAGCGCCTTTTCTTTAGCTTTCTCTAAAACATCCCAAAGGAAAACTACCTTGCCTTTTCTGGTGCTCATTCTCCCCTCGGGAAATCTCATCGAACCAAACTTCACATGGATAAGCTCTGTATCATTTTTAAGGCCTGCCATCTCTGCAATTTTGAATGCCTGCGCCAGATGAAGTCCTTGAGCATTCTCGACAACATACAAAATCTTAGTCGGTTTATAATTTGTTCTGTACTTAATCGCCGCCAAATCGCGAGTCAAGTAAAGCGTAGCGCCATCAGCCTTTTGGATTAGCGCAACCCTTAGATCGTCTTTCTCCAAATCAACAATTTTTGCACCTTCTTTGCCATCCTCCAAAATGCCCTTCTTATCCAAGATGTCGATAATCTGGCCTGTTTTGTCATTATAAAAAGCCTCACCGTTGTAGTAGTCAAAACTGACATCCAGCCTTTTATAAACTTCTTTCAGCTCCTTCAGACTTTCTTCCCTCATCCATTCCCAAAGTTCTGTATTCTCCTTATCGCCCCCTTCCAGCTTTCTGAACTCTTCTCTTCCTTTTTCTTCAAGCTCCGGATTTTTATCAGCCTCTCCATGGAATTTCACATAAAGTTTGAGGAGTTCATTGATTGTGTCCTTTTAAATAGCTTTCCTATCTCCCCATTCTTTAAATGCATAGATTGTTTTTCCAAACTGAGTGCCCCAATCGCCGAGGAAGTTATCCGCAATTGTCTTGGCACCGATAAAGTTGTAGGTTCTTTTCACCGATTCGCCAATGAGTGTGGTTATTAAATGATGGACACCAATCGGCTTGGCAATATTCGGGTGCGAATAATCCAAAACCACAGTCTGGCCTTTCCCAAGGTCGCTTTTCCCGAAACTATCTTTTTTGTCTAAAATTTTCTCAATAGTTGACGCGAAAAATTCGTTGCTTAAATAAAAGTTTATGAACCCCGGCTTTACTGCCCCCACTTTTTCAATCGAGCTAAGTTTTTGGCCTTGAATTTGTTTAACCAAATTCTCGGCAATCGTAAACGGATTCTCACCCTGTTGTTTGCCGATTTTCATCGCGATATTCGTAGAAAGATCGCCGAATTTAGAGTTTGATGGATGTTCCAGCTCAATCTCGGGAATGTCAAAGTCGCATCCACAACTCTTTTGCTGGGACTTTACCGCTTCGTAAATAGCTTTTTTCAATTCTTCATTCATCACCCATATAGTATAATATGAAGATGAGTAATATGAAAGTGATAGCGACAAACAAAAAAGCCCGATTTGACTATGAGATTCTGGAAACCTTCGAGGCCGGCATCATTCTGACCGGTCCGGAAGTAAAGTCAGTCAAGGCGGGACAAATATCGATAAAAGAATCATTTGCCACTATAAAAGGTGAGGAAGTGTTTTTAACGAATGCACATATTTCTCCATATAAACAAGCAGCGAGCGTTGAACAGGAGCCGACGCGCTCACGAAAACTGCTTCTCAAAAAATCAGAAATCAGTTCCCTAGTCGGTAAATCGAAAACTCATGGACTTACATTAATTCCAACTAAAATTTATCTAAAACGCGGATTCGTGAAAGTAGAAATCGGACTCGGGAAGGGTAAAAAACTCCACGACAAACGAGATCAAATCAAAAGAAAAGACATCAGTAGAGATATTTCAAGAGATTTAAGAGAAAAAACCAAAAAACATGAGAAAAATCAGTACAATAATTGCTGCAAGAAA
>JAKANV010000063.1 GCA_021823605.1 bacterium
CCATCTAGAGAGAATTCGAACTCCACCAACTTCATATCCAAACCGTTTTCTTCAACCTTTTTCTTAAAAATATCGACATACCCGAGATGCTCATTTTTTAATCTTTCAAGTCTATCAACATCTTTATCGGTTAAAAGTTTCTGAATATCCTTAAGCGGTGTTTCCTTTGAACCCTTTATTTCTTTTCCGACATATCGAACTACCCCGATTTCTTCGCCATACGCCGTCTCAACCAAAACCTGGTCTCGAATTTGGATATCGTCGCTTTTTTGCTTGAAATCGTACATTTTGATACCTGATCTAAACTGTACACCAATTGCCTTTGCCATTTTATCCTAAGTTAATAATTAAGTTTTCCAGGACAAATTTACCTGATAAATTGTTTTTCAAATACTCTCTCGATTTCTCAACTAGCTCCAGGACGCTAATTATCTTTCTTTCTGAGTAGTCACTGTTCAAGTCATTTTCCCCCAAAATCGCTTCCCTGAGGATTCCTTCCAAAGCATTTAGAAAATCCACCGTCAACGGCTTTTCCTTTGAATATTTTTGGGCCATAGCCATCTTCTCATAAAACTGGCTCTTTTTTAAGATATTTACTGCATCTACAAAAATTTCTTCATTATCTTCAGTCTTCTGTAAAATTACCGTACCAAAATTCACTATTTGGCTTCTAGATACCACTGTGCCCGGAAGCAACTTTTTGTCAGGTGAGGTCAGAATGATAATGCAGTTCTCCGGCGGCTCCTCCAGAACTTTAAGCATTGCATTTGCGCTTTCCTCGGTCATCAGATGTGAATCACGGATAATAGCCACTTTATGCTTCGCTTGATAAGGTTTCAGGTACAGACTTTTCTGTAATTCACGGATTGAAGCTATCTTGATAGTTCCCTCTCCACCTACTTGAAGCAAATCGGGATGATTTCCGCTCACTACCAGCTTACAATTACTGCACATCTGACATGGTTCTCCGCTGACATTGTCACATAATACTGAGGCAGCAAACTCAAGTGCAGAGTCCATTTTTCCGATACCAGTTTGGCCTACAAAAAGCATAAAAGAAGTAAAATCACCGCTTTGGATTTGCTGATTTAAATATGTGCCCTGCCTTTTATCTTGAAGCTTTATATTACCCATTCGTATGGATAATTATAGCAGTTTTGATATACAAAAGCCATAAAATATATGTATTATATAGACTTCAGAAACCCTTCCAGATTTTCTGGTAATTCAGAAACAAAATGGTACTTTTTGCCAAGTAATTCGAACCCTAGCTCGTGGGCGTGGAGGAATTGGCGATTTAAGGAGATTTTCTCGTCTTTTTTGCCATACATTTTATCGCCTACCACGGGAAATCCTATTCCGACAAAATGCACACGTATCTGATGAGTTCTGCCAGTGATAATCTTTGCTTTTAAAAATGTCATTTGGTCATAATATTTAACCACTTCGTACTTGGTAAGCGCTTCCCTACCCAAACTTGATGCTTCCATCTTCTTCCTATCCTTTTCTGAACGTTTAATAGGAATATCTATCGTTCCCTTCTCTGGCGTCACCTTCCCCCACACCAAGACCAAGTAAGTTTTCTCAAATTTTCTGTTTTTTATTTCTTTCTGCAAATACTCTAGTGTTTTCTGGTTCTTGGCAAATACGATTAATCCCGACGTATCTTTGTCGAGCCGATGAACAACCCCCGGCCTTTCTTCTCCCTGAATATTTATCTTGTCTCGTAGCGCATCCAGTAAAGTCCCCGACTCATTTCCTTCTGCTGGATACACAACTACGCCAGCCAACTTGTCGACTACTATAATGTTGTCATCTTCATAAATAATATTAACTTTTGGAGGCTCTTTTTCTGTTGGTTTATGCTCCTTTTCTAAAATGTTGATTACATCACTATGAACAATGATTTTATTCGGTTTTGCAATTTCCCCATTAACCTCTACTCCTCCAGCATTAATCCTTTTCTGGGCCTGACTTCTGGTAATACTTAAAAGACCTGATAAATATATATCAAGCCTTTGATTTTTGCCTTGGTATGTAGACTTGTCCATTACCCCACCTTATCTGTGACTTTTTCAAGCTGTCGTCTTGTACCCATAAGTATTAATTTGTCATTTAAGCCCAAAACTTCGTTGCCTGCGGGATTCACCTTGGTTGTGCCATCAACTCTATTTATAGCAAGAACTGCTAAGCCATGGTCGACCTGCGAAAGATAAAATGAAAGTGGTCTATTTATAAACTCCGATTTGGGACGTATTTGGAGTTCCTCAATCTGAAGCTCATCATGTTTGCCATCAATAATAACATCCAGGAAGTCTACTACTGCAGGCCTTAAAGCCATCGTTGCCATGTGATAACCGGCTATTTGCTCCGGTAAAGTTACTTTATCTGCCCCAGCTTTTTTAATCTTGGCCAAACCCTCTTCTTTGCTTGCCCTCGCAATAATATAAACATCAGGATTTAGAGATCTAGCAGAAAGTACTATATATAGGCTATCCACCTCTGATCCAGGTACGATAATCACTGATTTTGCTTTAAGTATGCCCGCCTTTAATAATGTCCTTTCTTCTGTAGGATCACCGTTAACTACTAAAAATCCTCTCTCTGCCGCTTCCTTTGCCTCCGCTTGGTCTCTGTCGATAACCACAAACTTTGCTTTCTCTTCAGAAAGCTCATCGGCAATTTGTTTTCCCACTCTGCCATATCCACAAACAATATAGTGGTCGTGACAAGCATCAATCGTTTTTTCCATTATTTTTCTCCTTCTATTTTCTTTAAATGTTCCTGCGAAAAGATACTCCGCCGCAAACTTGAATACATATGCTACTATAATATAACTTCCAAAAATAAGCATTAGGATAAAGATCTGTAACCCAAATGGCTCATTAATCTCATGATAAAAATGTGTCAGAAGAACTATCAAGGTTTGGTAAAAAGCATCCCAAGGGGAAAGATCTTTCAGCAGAATAAAACCAGTAGTGCCAACTGTCAAAAGAAGAACGAAAATTAAAGCTAGTACCTTGAGTACATCATTTTTTGGCTCTTCTTTTATGATTCCCTCCTTCATAGGACTAATTATAGTTGATAATCATCTCTAGAACAATATAAAAGAACCTTTCTTCAAAGGCTCTTTTTTTAAGTATCCGATTAACGTTTTGAGAACTGTGGTGCCTTACGTGCACGTTTGAGGCCATATTTCTTTCGTTCCTTGGCTCTTGGATCGCGAGTTAAAAATCCTGATTTTTTAAGCGTTGTTCTGTAACCTGCATCTGACTCAACAAGCGCTCTTGAAATCCCGTGACATATAGCATCAAGCTGGCCGCTCTTACCACCGCCAGATGTTACAACAGAAACATCGTATTTCTTTTCCAGCCCCAAAAGTTTAAATGGCGCAAATATTGCTTCTTGTTGTGTTTCGTTTGTGTAATACTTCTTATAATCTTTACCGTTAATTGAAATTTGTCCTGTACCGGAATAAACTCTAACACGAGCAACAGCTTCTTTCCTCCTGCCAACTGCTCCTGAATATTTCCCTTTAAATTGTGTAGTTGTTTCCTTTTCCATCTTTATTTAACTACCTTTCCGTTCTCAATTTTTAACTCAACTGGTTTCTGGGCAACATGTGCATGTTCAGAACCTGCATAAACTTTCATTTTTTTAATAAACTCTTTTTGCAATCTATTTTTCGGAAGCATTCCCATAACAGCGTGCTGGATAACATATTCCGGTTTCTTCTCAATCATTTCTTTGAATGTCGTGGTGGTAAGTCCGCCTGGATATGAGCTGTGTGAATAATATTTCTTGTCTTCAGACTTGTTACCGGTTACCTTCACTTTTGAAGCATTGATAATAATAAGATTATCACCAAGATCCATATGAGGGGAGAAATCTGCTTTGTTTTTGCCTCTTAAAATATCACTAGCAATAACGGCCAGCTTTCCTAGTGTCTGCCCTTTGGCATCAATCAAGTACCATTTTCTTTCTATGTCGGCTACTTTTGGTATAAATGTTTTCATTTCTTTTCCACCTTTTTCTTCTCAGCTACCTTCTTTGTGTCTTTTTTCTTATCTTTTGCTTCTGTTTCCTTTTTTACTTTTGGTTTGGCTTCTTTTTTCACAATCTTT
>JAKANV010000064.1 GCA_021823605.1 bacterium
TCTCGACACTCTCCCTAACATCAAATATTGGGTTCGCAGCCGCGAGAAGGTTGATCCATTTTATATTCAGGGGTGGAAGCGTGGAAAGTTCTATCCGGACTTTGTGGCCGCAACCAAAAAAGGAAACATCATTGCTCTCGAATGGAAAGGCGCAGATCGGGTAAGCAATGAGGATACTGCTTATAAAGTTCAGATCGGCGAGACTTGGTCGAAGCTCAGTAGAGGTAAACTAAAATTCTTTCTTGTTCATACTGGCAACGTTGAGGAAGTATTGAGTATGGTAAGAGAACTTTAGCTTCATAGTTGTATTTACATGAGGGAAGATCCAGTATTACAACAAGAGGTAGGGCTTCCAGTCACTGATTTGTCAGGTGGACTGTTTTCTTCAGTTCCTGAAAAGAATATTAGGGTTGTTGCTGCCTACCTTCAGTTAATAATTGATCTAACGTCTAACAACAAGGAAATTAAAGTATTAGATGTTCTTATAAACGCGCGGAATATCTTCGCAGACGATTATATAAAAAACACGGATACTTATTGGAAAGAACATCTGGCTGGCACTCTACGCGAACCATTTGATCGAGGGTTTGAAGCAAATTTATTTAATGCCCTAAAGCACATACCAAAACGTGAAGCCTCGGAAGAAGCAGCAAATTTCTATAAAAGCGTCGGCGAGCTTAAAACCTTTTTAAATGATCTCGCCCATATGAGGTATGAAAAAGCTTTGGTATATGTCAAAACTAAATATCCTGATGCCACAGAGGTTACGGAGGAGATTTTTAATAGAATATGTAAGGATATGGTAGATATTTTATTTCAGTGGTTTTCGCAACATTGTTACAAAGGCACCAATTGATTATGAACCAGCTTGATTTACACAAAAAAATAAGAGAATTCTTTGACGCCGGTGTTGACACCGCGAGTGCTGAATATGCACAAAGTTTGATTGTCAATGAAGACGCAAAAAGATTTTTCTTCTCCCAAGCGAATGAGAATTGGATTGGTTGGCTGTGGACTAATCATTTTCTGGATGAGGTAAAAAAGAAGGCTGAAAATGTAACCAGTTATTCTTACCGTCTTCCAGAACTAGAATATCTGACTCGAATGTCAGAAAAAAGTCCTGATAAAGTTGTCGAAATAATTACTTCAGTCCCTGTATCTGAAGCCAGCTTCAATCCTGAAGTAGTGGATCGCTTTATGTGGATCATGGGTTCGCTTCCGGCGGAGCAAATAAAGATGCTCACTGCAAAAATTCGTGATGAGAAGTGGGTTTATCTCATGCGTAGCTTCCGTAAAAGTGGTTATGAGTTTACGCGTATCATAAAGAAGCTCGTGGAAAAGAAAGATGATGATGCCATCCTGGAATTGGCGCAAGCCATGCTCTTGGTTAAAAGTAAAGCAGAGATGACTGAAAAATCTGGCTTTAGTATGGACGATCCGTTTTATGTGAGCGATCTTGATGCGTCGGGGCTTTTTGAAGCGTTAGTAGATATTCATGATGATAAAAAAGAAAAGGCCCTACAGATGACCACTGCTGTTATCGCAGAGATAATCAAACTAGCAGGAACGGATGATTCCGGGACCTTTCAGTATTCTGATCTATTCTCTTTGTATGACGTTGATATCTTTACCTTGGAGATTGAGGATAGACATAGTTATTCTTATCGTGAGGACATAAGGAATCTTGCAGCAACTATAAAAAAATTAATTGAAGAAACTATCGGTCAAAAGTGCGGTACTCCTACGGATACCAAAAGATTATTTGATTACATTGAAGATCTGCCAACTTGTCGAGCTGCATGGCGTTTAAAGATGTTCACTCTTTCTCAATGTCCGGAAGTGTTTAAAGAGGAACTTAAAGCTGCTTTCTTTAAGTTGTTCGAAGTAGAAAATTACTACGATATTGAGGGTGGCGCCGAATATAAAAAAGCTCTTAAAATCGGATTCCCATATCTTGCCGATACTGATAAACGCACGTATGTCGCTCAGGTCTTCAGCTATTTCTCTAAAAAAGCTGGGGAATATTCGGATCAAGCGTGGCATAAACGCACTGGTTGGGAAATATTATCCAGTATTTGTAGTTATCTCACACCAGAAGAAGCGAAAAAGTGCGAAGAAGTCTTTGGAAGTAAGTGTGATGCAGAATATACACCTGAGCCATCGGTTGGAAAAATCCAATCCGGCTTTGTCACTCATCGATCTCCGGTCAACGTAGCTGATTATACTGTTGATGAAATTATTGCAAATCTAAAATCTGATTGGAGTCAGGAAAAATTAAAAGAACAATTCAAGGACGATGATTTTTTAAGTCCTAGAGGTGTGGAAGGGCTTGGTGACGCAATAAAAGAAGATGTAAAAAAGCGCACGGATGAATATTTAAGCAAAATAGTCTCTTTCTTTGATCGAGACGCTATTCATCCTGCATATGTATATTCATTGCTTCGAGGTATTGAAGAAATGCTGCGCAATAAGCAGACCCTAACAATAAGTCAAACAAAGCAACTATTCGACCTCTTTGATGTAATTAAGAAAAGCGGCCAGACCACTCCTTTCCGACGTAAAGATGATAAATCATGGTTAGCAGATTGGATTGAGGTCCATAAAGTAATGACTGATACATTGCTATGTATTCTCGAAAGCAAAGGAACTCGGGTTGAAAACCATACACAATACAGAAATCAAATCAGAGATTTAATTTCTTACCTCTTGTCCATAAAGGACAGTCCTTCTAAGGATCATGAGAAGCCAGAATATGGTGAGCCTTACCATGTGGCTATTAATTCTGTTCGTGGCCGAGCTTACGAGGCGTTTGTTGTGTTTACTGAAAACGATGGTAAGACCTTAGCTAACGATACGAAGACTTTATTCAAGCAAGCTCTCGTAGATGATTCGCTTGCGGTTCGGTTTGTTATCGGCCGATACTTGGCAACCTTTTATTTCCGCGATAAAGACTTTATTACTGGACTTTTGCCGGAAGTATTCCCAAAAGACGACCCGAATAAAAAAGATTTGTATCTAGCAAGCTGGGAAGGTTATCTTTCCAATACTCTCTACGATAAGCTTTTTGTCGACCTTAGTGCTTATTACAGCTATGCAATTACTCTCGATCCGAAGATTTACACAGAGCGGAAGTATTCCAAAGGACTCGATGAATCTCTAGCAGTTCATATTGCGCTTGCCTTTGCTCACCTAGGTCTGGAAATTAAAAACCAGTTATTTGAGCAATTTTGGAGCACGCCTAATGTGAAAAGGCATCAAGAATTCATATCCTTCATTGGGCGTAGTTGCTTAACGCGAGATCAGGCTGGAGATGAGTGGCTAAAGGAAAATAAAGTTAGTAAGGAAAAGCTACTAAAGTTCTGGGATTGGGCATTGGAAAACATTAAGGAGCCTGAGGCTCTTGCGGGTTTTGGATTTTGGATTAATCCGAATAAAGAGGTCTTGAGTGATGAAGAAGTGATTGGGCGGGTAGCAGCGACGCTTGCGAAATCAAATGGAGATATCGACTGGGATTACGGTCTTATGAGAAGACTTCCAGTCTTTGCTGAAAAAAATGGTGAAAAGACTTTGGAAATAATCCAGCATTTTCTATTGGATTCAACTGGTAATTTGAACCAAAATCGTCGGGCGCCATTATTTAGTCTCGACAATGAAATTAAACAATCCCTCGACATAATTTATAAGGCGGGTGATGCATTTGTGAAGCAAAAAGTCGTTGATCTTATTAATAACTTGATTGAGAAAGGTAGCAGTATGTTTTGGAATCTTAAAGAAGTAATAAACGGTGATTAAAATTAAATAAACCGCTTTAATGCTTAGCAGTTACCGTTCGGCCCATCACTTCCTTGGTAAAGGGTTCTTCTCCCCGGAGCATTTTGACGGCCGCCTCCATTTCGTAGGAGTGCCAACCGCTTAAAATAACGGTTCTAAGTTCCCGCACAGCTCGGAGCAAATGAGTGAAATATAAAGACGCCGAAAGGCGTTTTTATAGTTCCGAACACAGCCCACAAGCAACTAATGGTACCCGGGGAGCTTTCATATCGGAGAGTATTGAAAACTAGGGGGTTTACAG
>JAKANV010000006.1 GCA_021823605.1 bacterium
GTAATTTTGGCGCTAGGACCTTCAAGATCAGGGTGTATAATATAGACCAGTTCGTATTTTTTCATTAAAAAAATTCCTTTCCACGGACCCTTTCGGGGCTCTTCTTGTCTCAAAAAGAGCAAAAATGAATGTTTAGTTAATAATTTAATTTTCTGTTAGAATTATAGCGCATAATCAAGGCTAAGTCAAATGCAAAAGCTAGCATCAGAGTTTGAAAAGATAATTATCATCTCAAAAAACGAACGCACAGTTTTGGGAAGTTTGAAGGATGTCATAATCAATCCGGATAACGGCGATATGGTCGGTATAGTCTGCCACGTTCCTGGTCTGAAGAAAGAAATGGTGGCAAACTCTTCCGATATCACCGGTGTAGGTACAAACTTTATTATGATAGGGAGCGTTGACAACGTTGCGGAAAAAGATGAAATAATAAGGCTTAAGGAAGTGCTTGATAAAGAAATAGAGCTTATAGGTTCTAAAGTAGTCGATGAGGACGGCAGAAATCTCGGTAAACTTAGGGATTACAGTGTTAACTTAAAAACCCTTCGTCTTGAACGACTTTATGTCACATCCGTGAGTTTTGTAAAACTGATTGCCAAAGACCTTCTTATTCCATCAAAAGACATTATCAAGATCGAAAAGGGCAAAATCACCGTGAGCGGCGGTTCTGTAAGGACTGCTCAGAAAATAGCAGAAATCGTGAAAGCAAAGGGAGCTCGTGCCGGAGTCGCCCGCTGTGAAAAAAGATAATTGTTAATTTAAACAGTTACTCTCATCTCTCATTGTTCTTAAATAGTGAGATGCTACAGATAAAAAGAGTTTATGAAAAATCGGAAGCAAATGACGGCTTTAGAATCCTAGTCGATAGGCTTTGGCCCAGGGGTTTGAAGAAGGAAGAAGCCAAGGTCGACTTATGGCTAAAAGACATTGCTCCAAGCAGTGATTTAAGAAAATGGTTTGGCCATAACACCGAGAAATGGCCGGAATTTCAGAAAAAATATGAAAAAGAGCTCGGTGTAAATCCAAGTACAAAAGAGTTGCTGAACCAGGCTGCTCATCATAAAAACATAACACTTGTTTATGCCGCAAAAGATGAAGAACATAATAATGCTGTAGTTTTGAAAAAATTCCTTGAGAAATAGAGAATACTGCTGAAATTCTGCTATAATTAATTTGTGGAAGAAAATCATAGCACAAAACAAATAATCCTTGCCTTCTTCGGAAACCTGCTCGTCGCGGTTTCTAAGTTTGTGGTGGCCGGGGTCTCCGGTTCCGCCGTCATGTTTTCTGAGGGGCTTCACTCTGTTGCCGATACCGCAAACCAAGTTTTCCTACTTTTCGGGATAAGGCGGGCTCAGAGGCCAGCAGATGATGAACACCAATTCGGATTCGGCAAGGAAAGATTCTTTTGGAGCCTTATAGCCGCTTTCGGTATTTTAATCATCGGCTGCGTCCTTTCTATACAAAAAGGAGTCAGTGTAATAGCTCATCCTGAAGAAATCTCTCATATCCAGTGGCCACTACTTGTAATCATTATTTCTATATTAATCGAAGGATATACACTTTTTGTGACTTATCGCTTTCTCCAGAAAACTAAGGGGAAGGAAAGCCTTATTCGATATCTAGACGACTCATCTGAAACAGCTGTTATCACAGTCTTTTTTGAAGATATGGCAGCGGTGGCAGGACTTATAATCGCCGGCATTGGCATTACACTTTCCCATTATTTGCACACCGCTCTTTATGACGGCATCGCGTCTATAGTTATCGGCCTACTCCTTGGATGCGTAGCTATATTTTTGGTAAATAAAAACAAGGAGCTTCTAACTGATCAATCACACCTAATAATCAACAAAAAAGTTGAGGAACTTTTTGTAAGCCATCCTGCAGTCGAAAGATATCATGACCTTCGAACAATAATTTTTGGACCTGAGCATGTAGTAGTAGTCTGCGAAATAGAGTTTAAAGAAGAGTTTGTCTATGAGGATATGACGAAAAGGCCAAACGAAAACCGCAAAGAATATACAGAACATGTCATTAAGAAAATCGGCATGTTGACCGACCAGTTGGAAACTCAAATCAGAGACGTTTGTCCCGAAGTTAAGGAAATATATTTAGAGGTAGAACAGGACAAAATCATCACCGCGAAAAAAGACAATAATTTGGTAAAAGTAGCAAAGTGACTATTATAAAACAAAAAGTTCTATTTATATCTGGCAGCCCTAGAAAAGGCAATACCGAATATACCATACGAAAACTGTATGATTCTTTTTCGGGATCAAGGGATATTATTTGCTTGAGAGAATACAGGATTGACTATTGCAACGGTTGTATGGCATGCAAAAAAACGAGCGTCTGTACTATAAAAGATGATATGGATGCAATTAATCAGAGAGTTTTAAATAGCGACATTTTAATTATTGGTTCACCAAACTATTTCGATAATGTTCCGGGAATGCTTAAGACCTTTATTGACAGGACAAATCCGCTTTATCACACAAAGAGTCTTAAAGGAAAGAAAGTGGTATTTATTGTTTTCGGTGGCGGAAGAGTAAAGCACTCAGAAAGGGTAGCGAGCGGACCACTGGCACACTTTGCGGAGACACACGGAATGGACGTAATTGGTAGCTTTTGTTTTAAAGCTCTTGAAGTTGGTGAGACTGCAAACAATCCTCAATTTCAAAGTGATGTTGACGAAATTCTAGGACTAGTCTCTAGCGCGAAGTAGACTAAATCAGTCCAAAAAGTGCTTGACAGTGGATAGCTTTGGGAGTACCATTAGTGCCATCGTCATAAAAGAGAGGATGTTGATGTTGACAATAGTTTTGTGGGTAATTGCGTTTGGCTTTACCTACAGCATTATCGCAAGATAATAAACAAAATTCCCGAGTTCCGGGAATTTTTGCTTTCTATTTGTTAAAATATAATTATGAAGCCTAAATGTATATTATTTGCTGGACCTCCTGGTTCATCGAAAACACCTGTGGCTATATATCTTTCATGGAACACTGGTCTGCCAATCTTTAATAATGACGCTATTAGAAGAGAGGTAGCAGAAGATACAAAACGAGCGATTTGCTCAGAAGATCCAGAATTCTTGAAAAGACAGTCATCGAGAATAAATAAACTTTTTCAAAGCCAAAGGTCGTTTATTTTCGACAGAAGTATAGACAGAACGTGGGGCAAAACAAAGAAACTCATAAATGAAAATGATTATGAGTATTTTCTTATCAGTTTTGATCTTAGCGATAAATTAATAGAGAAAAACGGTAAGGCGAAGGGGTATCCCAATGACAATCAAAATAAAGTTTGGTATGAAGAACATAAAAATTTTGTTAAAAAGCAGTTTGATCAGATAGATCTAACAATTAACGATGGAAATTTTGAAAAACGGCTTAAAATCTCTTTAAAAGCAGTGAATAACTTTCTAAAAAATTAGGGCGATGTATTCAAAAATCCTTAATGATTTGTTTAAAGGTATCATAAGAAAAACCTTTGCGGATTAAGTTTTCGTAAAGCTTCTGTCTTTTTGTCTGTAAATCTGATTTTTCATATTTTTTTAATACTTTTTCAGCCGCTTTTCTGGCGTTTTCAAGTTCAATCTCGTTATTCTTTTCCTGAATCGCATTCTCAATAACTTCTTTATCAATTCCTTTTTTAAGAAGCTCTAACTTTACTAGCCGTTTTCCCTTCTTACTGTTTTCGACATATCTTTCTGCCATTTCCGGATCATTTAATAATCCTTGGTCCTTCAACTTTTCAATTACTTTATCGATAGCTTTTGGCTCAAAATGCTTTGAAAGCTTTGTCTTTAGCTCTTTTTCAGTATTTGCCCGATAAGAAAGAATCAGAATTGCTCTGTTATATGCTTTATATTCCTGGTCAATTTGCTTTAACCCATCAATTTGCTCTTCTGTAAGTTCCTGATCCTCTTCCAACCCCTGTTTGTCCAGCACTTTGCAGGCTAGAGAAAATTCATAAACGCCATCGAGATAGACGTTGAATCTATCTCGCTTGACTTGTTTCTCGATTTTTGTAATTCGTCTCGTCACTTTATTTCTTTATGGGAAAGTATTTTGCCCGAATGACTTTCTCTAGTTCTTCTGAAACTTTAGGATTATCCCTTAGGAATTGCTTAGTTGCTTCACGGCCTTGTCCGATTTTTTTCTCCTTGAACTCATACCAAGATCCACTTTTTTTAATCAAATCTTCGGTTACAGCCAAGTCTAAGATATCTCCATACCGTGAAATCCCCTCATTGTACATTACGTCAAACTCTGCTGATCTAAATGGCGGAGCAACCTTGTTTTTTACAACTTTAACTTTCACATGATTCCCAATTATAGTTTCTCCATCTTTAATCTGTTCCTTACGGCGAATATCCATCCTGACAGATGAGTAAAATTTCAATGCATTTCCACCCGATGTAACCTCTGGATTACCAAACATCACCCCTATTTTCATTCTTAATTGATTAATAAATATAAGAGTTGTGTTTGATTTTGATGTCGCTCCTGTGAGTTTTCTTAATGCCTGCGACATAAGTCTCGCTTGTAAGCCTAGATGAGAGTCGCCCATATCTCCTTCAATCTCATTTTTAGGGACTAGAGCAGCAACAGAGTCAATCACAACTACATCGACAGCGTTTGAACGAACAAGTGTTTCCGTGATTTCAAGTGCCTGCTCGGCAGTGTCCGGCTGTGAAACTAAGAGTTTTTCTGTATCAACTCCGATGTTTTTCGCATATTCAGGATCAAGTGCATGTTCAGCGTCAACGAATGCGGCAACTCCACCGTTTTTTTGTGCCTGGCTAACAATATGATAGGCAAGCGTAGTTTTCCCGCTTGATTCTGGTCCATATATTTCCACAACTCTACCTCTAGGCACTCCGCCAACTCCAAGAGCTATATCCAGTGATAGTGACCCCGTCGGTATTACTTGCACATTTTGGATTCCCTTATCGCCAAGTTTCATTATGGAACCTTTACCAAACTGTTTTTCTATCTGATCTACCGCCATCTGAATGGCTGCTGTTTTACCTGATTTCTCGTCCGTCATTTTCGTTTTCCCTCTCTTCTTTAATGTTTATTTGTTAATTATTTTGCAAACTTTAGGTTGAAAAGATACTGATTCCTCGTTTTGCTCTTTCTCTCAATCCTTATCAAGCTATCCAAAAGTTTTGTAAGCAGTTCGCCCTGCATTTTTACCATTTGATAACCACTCTTTGACATCCTCTGATACTCATGGAAAAGACGTGCGTAAAAAAGAACATTCTCACAGAGTTTCATCGCCTTTTCATAGCATTCGATTCTTTCCTTTTCATTGTAGCACTCATAACTAAGGGCAACGAGCGAGGTAATCTCAATGGCATCTTCCTTCATTGACTCTAAAAAATTACTATACTTTTTAATCTTTTTTGTTTTAGCTTCTACAAGCGCCAAAAATTCGCTGGCTTTTTTTATTAACTGTACTTCGATGTATTCTTTCATGACTCACTCCTTGCTTTACTCTTTAAAATTTTTAATAACCCCAATAACTTTGCCCTGTATCATAAATGTTCCTTCCTCCGGAATCAGGACTTTATGCTCTTTGTTTGAACTCATTGGTTCAAAACAAACTCTGCTCTTATCCGTTCGAAGTCTTTTCACGGTAGCTTCACTACCTATCAAAACTACAACCTTGTCACCGTTCTCAGCATGGTTTGTTTTTTTAAAAATGATATAGTCGCCATCTTCAATACCGGCTTGATCCATAGAGTCGCCTTTTGCCGTCAACATAAAGACATCCTGGCTTCTTTTAACTAACTTAGTAGACAAAGGAATCCAATCCTCAATGAGTTCCTCGGCATAAATCGGCATACCACAAGCCACATTTCCAACCAAAGGAACATTTACAACATCTCTATCCTGATTTTCATGGATTTTTCGTCCATCGAGTACCACAATTCCGCGGGCCTGATTACCAAGCCTTCGGATTTGGCCTTTTGACTCTAGAGCGCGAAGGTGAGAAACAACTCCCATTGGCGAAGAACAGCCAATCTTGACCTGAAGTTCACGTACTGTCGGCGCGTCACCCGTCTTATCAACGGACTCTTTAATCCAAGTCAGTACTTTCTTTTGTTTTTCAGTTAATTCTTTTGCCATGTCTCCCTCCGAATCTATTTAGTAGACAACTTAATTATTTTGTATAGCATAAGTGTATACTATAACTTATCCACAGGTCAAGACTTTTGTATACTATAAACTAGTATACAAGCTAAAAAATTAAGCGAGAACCACTCGATTCGGAGAAAATATTTTAGAGTTAAAACTACCTACTTTGTGCGTTTTGAATGCTTCTTTCCAAGCTTTCGGAAAAAACATTTAGGAGAAATTGGTAGTCATTTAGTTGAGAATTAGTATGAAATGTATCCCAAGCTTTTTCTGCCCTATCTTTATCTTTAGCATCTGTAATATCACCGATTTTTTGGCGAGCTTCGGTTGCCTTTGCAGCATCAAATGTACCAACCTTCACATCTCCCGGAGGAGTAAAGGAGTTGATTGCGGCCTTATATGCAATCGCCGTTTTTTCAACATTCGTAAAACTGCTCTTCGTGTCTTCCAAATCCTTCTTTGCTTTGCCTATTTCCCCTTGAGCATTATTTCTCTCTTGTTCCAGAGAAGTAACCTTGCCGTTTAAGTTAAAATACTGATAACCAAAGTACCCTGCTGCTCCTAAAAGTAGAACAGCGATAACGCTAATAATTATTGCATAAATCTTCATGAACCCTCCTTTTAATTGGCTTTATTATAACTCTATCGCTATTTCGTGACAATAACCATCTCTCGCCCTTGGCCCATTTTCGGAGCTTGAGCGTCAATAGCTGAGAAAAGAATATCCCAAGAATACTGAATGCTCTCACCGCGAATACCGGCATCATTGGCAATGACATTTTGGGCGTTATAACCTTTGAGGACTAAGATGTGATAGACGGAAACTGGCCCGTAATTCGGATTTTTGAGAGAGTGCGTCATGACCGGCACCATTACTGGATGTCCGGCGGATATCTCACGCTTAATGTCGTCCTTCGTGACATTTTTGAAAGTCTGGTATTTGTAACCGTAGTACTGCTGCATAAATTGGCCCAATTTTTCGATTGATAAATCAGGTTCCTTGCCATAATTTTTGACCTGCCAAGACTTCATGGCAAGCATCTCATCATTGGCAAGTTGTGGTGTGATGACTGTGCTGCCATTAAATGTAAGCTGCCCTTCCAAAAAGTAGTGGTACATCAGCGCCGCTGCCTCTTCGCAAGATTCTTCGTGAATGTTTAAGTTATTTAACGGACCTTGAAGGGTATATGGAACGGACAACACGGCCGAATCTTTAATAACAACCGGATTCTCTATTGGCTTTGGCTGAACAGAAACAGTCGGGGCTTTCGTCTCACTTTTTACCTCAGGTTTTTTCTTCCCTTTATTTGCACTATAAAAAAATACAACTAAGATTAAAAACGTTGCAAAAACGATCAAACCCCAAGCCTTTTTTCTATAATTGTTTTTTCTTTTCCTCAAAACCATCCTTAAATTTAGGTTTGAGTATTTTATAATAGAACCCTTCGAATATCAATATAAATTACCGATAATTCGTGAATTGCAGCGGAATATCAATCGATTCGTCAGACCTAAGCGTCGACATTATTCCCTGTAAATCATCTTTTGATCCGGATGAAACACGGACAGTATCACCCTGAACTTGAGCTTTTGCCTTCGGATATATCTCCCGGATTTTCTTTGTAATCTTCTTCGCCTTTTCAGTATCCATACCTTTTTTAAAAATAATCTTTTGGCGGATTCTGTCACCAGAGGCGTATTCTTTCGCGCTCGTTTTGTCTAAAATTTTAAGTGAAAGTCCACGTTTGACCATTTTCGATTCAATGATGTCTACCATTGCGTCGACTTTGTAGTCTGAATCTGCCAAAAGAACCAGACCTTTTTTATCCTCATCAAATTCAATACTAGAGTCTGTGCCCTTAAAATCATATCTTTGGGAAATCTCCCTTTTTGTCTGGTCGAGTGCGTTCGTCATCTCCATCATGTCGAAGTCGCTCTCAATATCAAATGAAAAATCTTTTGCCATCAAATTCTCCTATTTTGAAAACTTCTTATTTTGTATCACCTGGGCTTCTTTTCCCATCGGCCCAAGATCTTTTCCATTTAGAATAATTTTCGTACTGCCGGCATTATTTGTCGAGATAACAAAGTCATTTTTGGCATAAAATACCTGAGTCGAACCGGCAAGCATCACACCGGAAACATTTAGTTTCTCGCCATCGCGGATGATATCCACCGTTGCCGGGTGCGGCCCAATGGCCACTTTTAGCTCAACCGGATAAATGGTCCTATCAACCGTTGCGGTTGTGAGCGGCAGTTTCGCTGAAATTTTCCGTTCAACATTAGTCTCCCTGTCCATCTTGTTTTTCGCTTTAATATCTAGGATGTTCACTCCGTCCTGCAAACTGACTCTTTCCTTGAATGAACCATTATCATCTGTCCCGACCTTGACATCATTGATATATAGGTCGGCCTCTCTGTCGGTTTGACCTTCGACATAAACATAATCGTCAGTAACATTTAAGTTCTCAGCTGGACTCTTTACAGTCAATGTCGGCGGAGCGGTCAGAATCTTTACCTGCCAGCCGATGAAGAAAAGAACCGCGAAAACGGCTAAGGCCGAACTGACCAAAATCATTTTCTTCGGCGTCACGACCAGTTTAGGCTTTTTCAGTGTCGGTTTGGCTTTCGGTGTCGGGTTCTTGACCATTTTCACCTTTTTCTCCAGGCCTCTTTCTTTATTATATAGGCTCAATATCTTCTTAGGATTTAAGCCCAAAAATGTCGCATAATTTTTAATGAAGCCCTGGGTATAGACATCTGGCGGAAGTTTCGGATAGTTTCCGTCCTCAATATTTTTAATATGACGGGCCGGAATCTTGGTCGCTTTCTCAACATCCTTTATATCCAAATGGAGCGAATTTCGCTTCTTTGCGAGCTTTTCGCCTAGAGATTCCCTCTCTGAAATAGTAGTTCTTATAAACGCCGGTGTCATAGTGCCGCTTCTTCTTCCTCTCTCTCATCAATAATTTCTGAAATGTCGCTGATAAGAACATCTCTCGGCCTCGAGCCATCCGCCGGTCCGACCACTCCTCTTTCCTCAAGTAAATCCAGTAGTCGCGCTGCTCTGGCATAACCAATCCTAAGCCGTCTCTGCAGTAGCGATGAAGATGCTTTGTTTGAGCGAATAACACAGTCAACCGCATCAAGGAAGAGATCATCGTCCGGCACATCAAAGTCTCCGCCCTTGACTCCGCCAACTTTTTGTTCCAAAACTTCCTTGTTATATTCAGGACTGCCATTTGCCTTTACAAAATCTGTCACACCCTTTACTTCCTTTTCTGCAATGAATGTTCCCTGGATTCTCTTCGGTTTTGAAAACTCAGCCGAAGTGAAAAGCATGTCACCATTTCCAAGCAACTTTTCCGCACCAGACTGATCGAGAATTGTACGCGAGTCAACCTGTGAAGCCACCGAAAAGGCAATTCTGGTCACAATGTTTGCTTTAATAAGTCCTGTAATAACGTCGACACTTGGCCGCTGAGTCGCCAAAACCAGATGGATACCAACCGCACGAGCCATTTGCGCTAGTCTGCAAATCAAGCCTTCCACTTCTTTATTAGCTACCGCCATAATGTCGGCAAGCTCGTCGATGACTATCACGATGTAAGGCATTCCTTCTTTACCCTTGATAGTATTGTAATCGTTGATGTTTCTTTTCCCAGCACCTTGCAAAAGTTGATAACGTCTTTCCATCTCAATAATCGCCCACTTCAGCGCAGACACGGTCTTTTCTGGCTCAACTATTACCGGCGCCAAAAGGTGAGGCAAATCATTATAAAGTGATAGTTCAACTCTTTTTGGATCGACTAAAATTAGTTTCAACTCATTAGGCGAATTCTGATACAGAAGACTAAGTAGCAACGAATTAATAGATACGGACTTACCCGAACCAGTCGAACCAGCAATAAGCAAATGCGGCATCCTGGTAATATCAGCAATCTGCGGATGTCCGGAAACATCTAGACCCAAAACAACAGAAAGTTTAGAACGGCGATTTTTGAAGGTTTCGCTTGTTAAAATATTTTTAAGCCGGACTGTCGCCGCTTTTTGATTTGGTATTTCTACACCAACTAAAGATTTACCCGGAATCGGCGCCTCGATACGTATCGGATGAGCCGCTAGAGATAATGCCAAATCACGATCAAGATTAGTAATTTTAGATAGTTTAACGCCGTCTGAAGGTTTCAAAGTATACTGCGTTACCGTCGGGCCAACATTTACATCACGCATCGCAACGTCAATGTTGAACTTGGCTAGAGTTTCCTGAATAACGGCTGCGTTCTGTTTCACATTTCCGCTATCAGCCTTAGTTGTAGCATCTTCGAGTAAATCAATCGACGGTAGTTTCCAGTCCTTGTCATCCCCAACCATCATGACTTCCGGCTCTTTAGCCTCAGGTTTCATGCCTTTCCCGGAAATACTTTTTGCTACAGCCACGCCTTCATTGATTTTAATATTTTCCTTTGGCTTCTTGCCTTCACCTTCCTCATCTGTTTTCTTAAAGAATGAAATTATGTCACGGATAGAGGTGTCGGTAGCAAGTAAAAATCCGACAATAAATGTCGCTGTGAAAACCAAAAATGAAATAGGGGCATTAAAAATTTTCAAAATCTGGGTTACCAAGACAGAACCAATCATCCCCCCACCGTGGTCTTTTTTCAGTCCGTCAAAGATAATCTGGAACATTCCAGAGAGAGAAATGACAGAAATACCGAGTCCAGAAACAGAGATTTTATTTACCGGATATCTTTCCGGGAAGAAAAGACAGTAACCGATGCCGATTAGGATAAGTGGCATCAGATAGCTTACAAAACCGAAAACATCTTTAAAGCTTGCGAAAATCTTTACAGCCCATGCACCGCCGAAGTTAAATGCTCCAGCAAGAAGAATCACGGCGAGGATAAAAAAACCAACTGCAACTATCTCACCAACTATTTTCGGGTTTAGTGTTGGCAAATCATTCTGCTTTTTCTTATTAGTTGACCCCTTCGGCCTGCCTGGTTTTCTATGTCGTGCCATATCTTACATTATAACGGATTGTTACAATTGTTTGAATCGTTATTTTACACTTCTATGAGAACTGCTATAACCATCGGACTTCGCTTCGTGTGGCTATAGAGATATGAGCTAACCTGATCGCGAATTCTAAGCTTCATCTTTGTCCAATCCGGTACAGGCTCACCGTCACGCCTTGCCATCAGTTTCTTGACCTCATTTCTGGCATTGTTCACCAACTGTTCATTTTCTCGCATATAGATAAAGCCGCGAGAAATAATATCCGGTGAAGTCAGCAGTTTTCCGGTTTTCTTATCAACCGTACAAATGACAACGAACATACCTTCAGTCGCCATTACTTTACGGTCACGGAGGACTATTTCTCCAACATCACCGATGCCAAGTCCGTCAACCAAAACCACGCCGTTTGCAACTTTCTTGTCAGCTTTTACAACTTTGTCATTAGCGACCTCAAGTACGTCACCATTGTCCAAAACAAAAGTATTTTCTTTTGGAATGCCGATGCTTTGTGCCAGTTGTGCGTGATGAACCAAGTGATGAACTTCACCATGCCAAGGAACTAAATACTTTGGGCGAACAAGTTCCATCATCAGCTTAAGTTCTTCCTGGCCCGGATGTCCGGTAACATGAGTTCTGGAACCATTCTTCTCGTCGAATATTACTTCAGCGCCTCTTCGGAAAAGGTCATCTACAACTGCCGTAATAGACGATTCGTTTCCCGGAATCGGAGAAGATGAGTAGACAACAGTGTCTCCTTTTCCTATTTTAATCTGTTTGTGTTCGCCACGAGCCATTCTCGATAACGCTGCCATTGCCTCGCCCTGCGAACCAGTACTCATAACAACAACTTTATTCGGCGCATACGTGTTTATATCCTGGATTTTCATAGCAATCCCCTGAGGAATCTTTAGATATCCAAGTCGAACAGCTACTTCGATATTTCGAAGCAGGCTTCTGCCGGAGAAAGCAATTTTTCGATGATGTTTTGCGGCGGCATTTATAACCAGCTGGATTCTGTTAATCTGAGATGCAAATGACGCAACAATTATTCTTCCCTGCGCGTTTTCAAAGATATTATCGAATGTCCCTGCAATAGTCCTTTCACTGATTGAAAAGCCGGGAATCTCAGAGTTTGTACTATCTGAAAGTAATGCCAAAACACCTTCATCACCTAGTTTGGATAACTTAGAAATATCAGTTTTTCTCCCGTCAACCGGTGAATGGTCAAATCGAAAGTCTCCTGTGTAGACGACCCTTCCGGCCGGTGTGTTTAGAACTATTCCAACTGCATCCGGAATAGAGTGGGCTACTCTGAACCATTCAATTTCAAAGACTCCAAGCTTTAGCTTATCCTTATCTGGATCTATGACGTTTAGTTTCAGTCCTTTGCCCTGAGGATGCTCGCTCATTTTCGCTTCGATAAGTCCGCAAGTCAGTTTTGGTGCATAAATCGGAGCATTTATCTGAGGCATAATAAATGGAATGCCTCCGATGTGGTCCTCATGTCCGTGAGTAATCAAAACACCACGGATTTTGTCTTTTTTATCCTGCAAATACGAAATATCAGGAATCAAATAGTCGATTCCCAGCATATCTCCGTCAGGAAAGTTGAAACCGATGTCAACAATGACGATATCGTTTTCATACTCATAGACGGTCATGTTCTTACCAACTTCGCCCAAACCTCCGAGAGGGATAATTTTTGGCTTTCCCTTTCCTCCGGCCTGTGGCATCGAAGCCTGCATAACGGTTTCATTTTTAGTTTTAATATTTTTTTGTTTGATAGCTATATCATGAGCCATCGGTTGTTTTCTTCTGGGTTTGTTCTTTGTGTTCATTTTGTTAATTTTATATTTCCTTTCTGCCCACTTTTAAAGCGGGACTTTAGAGTTCTTAATTTTTAAATTAATTTTTGTTGTTCTTGTTTATTGTCGTTATTATCTGCGTTTTCTTCGTCAATTTTCTTTATAATCTTTGGAATTTTATTGAAATCAGTTTGTAATGTTTCCTTCATACCGCCGTTATAAAGCGCTACAGCAGGATGATAAAGCGCGAGAAATACTTGTTTTCGCCCGTTGAAATCTTTTCTGAATGCATTTCCATGGCTTTTGGATATCTGTAATGTCGGGAAAAATCTATTCATGGCATGCCTGCCTAGAAATACTATTAGCTTTGGGTCAATAAGTTCAATTTGCTTCTTGAGATATGGCCAGCAAACCTCAGCTTCTTCCGGCTTCGGATCGCGGTTATCCGGCGGCCTGTGTTTTAAAACATTCGCAATATATACATCTTTGCGCTGCCAGCCCAAACCTTCAATTAATTCGGTAAGTAGCTGTCCGGCGCGACCGACAAACGGTTCGCCTTGCAAGTCCTCGTCTTTCCCGGGTGCTTCGCCGATAAACATTACTTCGGCATTCTCGTTACCAACTCCCGGCACATCCTTCGTTTTGGTTTTATATAAAGCACATCGTTCGCACTTTGAAACGAGCTCATTAATTGCTGATAAATCACCAGCACTGCCAATATTTTCCTCGGTTATTTTCATTTATAAATATTTGAGAACTTCAAAACGTTGGAACCATGTTAGCACACATTGGCCCAAATGTCAATGACTATTTCTTCTTTGAAGAATCCTTGACTGTAAAATAGAGAGAAAACAAAAGGAAAGAGCCGGCAAAATAGATACCAAAGTCCAGAAATAGAGGGAGAGTTGAGACTCTGTCACAATCACTGAAGTTGAAAGGAAAGCCGCGTTCCGGACTTAGGCAGGTCATTGCCCGTGGTATACAATGGATACTGTCACTACAACTTGATGGAGTTGGCTTATCGATTCTTGCGCCCGGAAATCCCATCGAGAGAATTAAAAGCAAGATTCCCGATATAATGCTTAAGATAATAATTTTCTTCAAATGTTTTTTCATCGTTTTTTATCCTTTTTTCGATTCCTTACGATATAGAAGGCAGAGATTACAGTAAATGAAATAATAAAGTATATAACAAAGTTCAGGATTATATTTGGATAGCTCAAAATAATACCCTCGCTAAAGTAAGGAAGGGGAAATCCATAAACAGGAGGCGAAGGTGGTGAGCAAGCAGCATTGGGCGGACAGTAAAAGTTAGATTCTCTTGAATTAATAAGAAAAGCGGAAATCATAGTTGAGACAATCAAAAAAACTAAACCACTGAATAAACTAAAAATAAATATTCTTCTTAATTGCTTCTTACTAATAGTTTTCATTAGTAGCTGTAATATGAAGTGACAGACAAGTATAAGGAGGAGCGAAGCCAAGAAATAAATAACAAGATTGAATAAAGTCCCCACAAATTGTAACTTTTCCTCTACTTGATCGTCAGAACCATTTGGAGAAAAATCAGTTTTCACAACCGAAACAAACGGATATCCATACTTTGTGTCTTGATAATTATCAGATAGAACGTGATTCCATGAAAAACCCAATGCAATGACAGCAATAATAAACGATATCATTATATAAATGAGAACCCTCTTTTTTGTAATCATAAGTTTTTTCATTACCTCAATATCTTAAGCTCTGCTTTTTGCTTTTGCAAGTCGTAAATTGCAAAACTGGCTCTACCAAACTGGCCGGAAATTTCCCCCGGATTTAGAAGGACTGTATTGCCGATTTTTTCTTCCCACGGAGTATGAGTATGGCCATAGAATACAACATCGTACTCACATGACTCGGCCAATTTTTTGGCTGTATGCTGGTTGTGAACCAATGCAATATTTTTGCCATCAATTTTGAACTCTCCGAAATCCATAAACCACTCCACGTTTTCCGGAAAAAGACTGGTTTTGTTTTTTATGTTGTAATCCAAGTTGCCAATCACTAAATAAACCTTATCAAATGTCCGAGCAATTTCTCCCAAAGTTTCCAAATCGCCAGTATCACCACAACAAATGCCAATTTTAATTTTCTCGCGCTTAATAATTTCCGCCGCTTCCCGCCAGCGCTCAAGATTATCATGCACATCACTAAAAACCGCTATCTTCATTCGACCTTCTTGACAAGTATTAGTTCAAAGTCTTCAAATCCTAAACTCCTATAGAATTCAACAGCTTGAGTATTATTGAAAAGAACATGCACCTCAATTCTTTGAGCCTTCTTTTCCTTAACCCACACAACAAATTTTTCTATAAGCTCTCGCCCTGCACCATTTCTTCTATATTTTTCTTCTATGAACATATGCTCAAGACTGGCGACTGAATCTATATCATTTAGATAGGTAATATTTTTAGCTGAGATTTTACCAACCAAATAACCTATAAGTTTACCTTTTTCTTCGCAGAAAAAAATACACCAATCTTCATCCTTAAAGATTCTTTGATAATAATCTTCTCCCTCAGATCCGAATGGCCAATGTGTATTCCAAATGGGCGTGAAGTTATCATGTTCATAAACCCAAAGAGAATGATTTATATCTCTAAGTTTTTGCCAATCTTCAAAGGTTGCTTTTCGAATTTTCATAAAATTATTATACCAAAAAAGACCCGTTTGATGGGTCTTTTTTTATTTGAGAACTTATTTCTGTGCAGCTTTCATCGAAAGATTGTTTCGGCCTTGAGAATCTATTTCCATGAGTTTGACGTCTACTTCCTGACCTTCTTTTAGTTCGTCAGTCACTTTCTCAACCCTTTCGTTTTTGATTTGTGAGATGTGGACCAGTCCTTCTTTGCCAGGCATAAACTCTACAAATGCTCCGAAATCCATGATTTTTACAACTCTGCCTTTGTAAACCTTGCCGATTTCAGGTTCAGCTGTGATTGATTTTACCCAATCAATGGCTTTTTGGGCATTTTCGCCGCTTGTAGAAGCAATCACGATGTTGCCATCATCATCGATGTCCATTTCCACATTGCACTCGGCAATGATTTTATTAATCATTTCTCCACCTTTGCCGATAACATCACGGATTTTCTCCGGGTTAATCTGAATGGTTGTCAGCCGCGGAGCATATTTGGACATTTCTTTGTTTGGCTCTGAAATGGCTTTGTCCATAGCATCTAGAATCTGTAATCTAGCGGCTTTTGCTCTCTTCATTACTTCAACCAGAAATGCGTGCGTGAGACCTTTTACTTTAATATCCATCTGAATAGCGGTCATACCTTTTCGACTTCCAGCAAGTTTGAAGTCCATATCGCCAGCAAAGTCCTCAGCTCCTTGGATGTCAGTTAGAATTTCGTGCTTTTTGGTGAGATCGCCGTCCTTGGTCATTAGCCCCATAGCGATACCTGCAACAGAAGCTTTAATCGGTACACCAGCATCCATGAGCGCCAGCGAAGAACCGCAGACCGAACCCATTGATGATGAGCCGTTTTCAGATAGAATTTCGCTAACCACACGAATAGTGTAGGGGAAATCTTTTTCCTCAGGCAAAACCGGCTCAAGCGCTTTTTCGGCCAAAAATCCATGGCCGATCGCTCGACGACCTGGGCCCAAACGTTTAATGTCACCATACGAAGCACCTGTGTCGACGTAGTGATGAATGTATCGTTTGTTGAAATCCTGATCCATCGACTCTACCATTTGAGCCTTTGATGGAGATGCAAGGGTAGCAATGGAAAGTATTTGAGTCTCTCCACGCTGGAAAAGTCCCGATCCATGAGTTCTCGGCAAAAGGTCAACCTCAGCAGAAAGGGCGCGAACTTCGTCCATTTTCCTGTGGTCCGGTCTTATACCTTCCTCGAGAACCTGTCGTCTAACTTCTTCCTTTATAATTTTTTCAAAAGCAATCGAGATTTCGTTTTCTTCGAACTCTTCCTTGAATTGTTCCAAAACGACGTCTTCGAGCTCATTTATAATCAGGTTTCTTGCAATTTTGTCCTGATGGCGAACGGCTTCTCCTAGTTTGTTTTCAAGGTATTTGGTTATGGCTAGGTATGCGCCTTCCTGCGGAGCGTGGAGTTCATATTTGCGCTCTTCAACCTTCATTTCTTTAACCAATTTTTCCTGCGCTTCGATGAGCGGTTGCATAGATTTATGAGCAAATTCTAATGCCTCAGCTACAACATCCTCCGGAATCTGATTTCCACCGCCTTCAATCATAGTAATAGCTTCTTTCGTTCCTGCGACAAGAATGTCGAGATCTGAGTTTTCCATTTCTTCGTAGCTTGGGTTCAAAATTAATTTACCATCAACCCTACCAACTCTGGCGGCACTAATCGGGCCTTCAAAAGGCGCACCGGTCAGCATTAGAGAGGCTGAAGCAGCATTCATCCCCAAAACTACTGGGTCAACATCGAAATCGAGTGAAAGCGGGCTTACGATTACCTGCACTTCGTTCATGTAACCTTTCGGAAACATCGGTCGAATTGGACGGTCAATCATTCGGGAGCGCAAAATACCAAGCTCGCTACCACGACCTTCACGTTTAATAAATCTGGAACCGGAAATTTTCCCGGTTGCATACCATTTGTCCTGAAAATCAATAGAAAGCGGGAAGTAGTCGATGTCTTCCTTCACGCCTTCCGAAACCACAACCGTGGCCATAACAACGGAGTCGCCTGTCGATACTACACACGAACCGGTTGCAAACTTGTTCAGCTTGCCTGTTTCAAACTTAAATTCTTTGTCGCCTGACTTTGCAGCCACGGCAACTTTTCCTAGAGATTTTTTCTCCATTTTTTGCCTTTCTGAGCGGAGATTTCAAACGAGTTCAAGGAGCTAATAGTAAACTATTTACTCATCTTACCCGGTCAAAATTTCCTTACTCTTTATTGTTTAATGTTCTTCATGAAATCCCCGAGGTCGACCCGAGGATGACATTTATTTTCTTAAACCTAACTTCTTCACCACTTCGTTATATCTTTTCTTGTTGGTTTTCATCAGATAATCAAGCAGCTTTCGTCTCTTGGAAACCATTTTAAGAAGCCCACGTCTTGAATGGTTATCTTTCTTGTGAGTCTTCAAATGATCTGTCAGCTTTTTGATATTTTCCGTAAAAATAGCAATCTGGACCTCCGGAGAACCGGTGTCCTTGTCATGAGTCTTCACTTCTTTTATCACTTCCTGCTTTTCTTCTTTCTTTAATGCCATAACATCCTTTCTTTAAGTCGCTTATCAATTATACCAAAATTCCCTCTCAAGTTCAAGTTTTTGTTAGGCAGGAAACTTTCTTGGCATCTTTAATGTCATACTCACCAACTCTCGTTCTTCGAAGCTCCGTCAGATGCCCTCGAGTACCAAGCCCCTCGGCAATATCTATACCTAATGTGCGAATATAGGTGCCACTTGAGCACTTTGCTCTGAACTTCACAAGCGGATATTTGTAGTTAATCAAATCCAGTTCATAAATCGTCACTTTTCGCTTTGGAATCTCAAACTTTTCACCTTTTCGC
>JAKANV010000065.1 GCA_021823605.1 bacterium
CCTCTGTGATTAAACACAATGGCAAATATTATATGACCTACTCAGCCAACCATACCGATTATTCTTCCTATGGTGTTGGATACGCTATCGCAGATTCTCCCCTTGGCCCCTGGGTTAAAGCCAAAGAGAATCCGGTTTTAGCCTCTCAATTGGATTTAGGGGTTTCAGGGCCGGGACATAACCGGCTGCATTAAAAACAACAAAAAGCCAAAACACACAAAATCTCCAATATACGTATGGGGTGACAATGATAGGATTCTCCAGGTTATGCAAAACCTGATAGACAACGCGGTAAAGTACTCGTTTGAAAAGACTCTTCTCAGTATAAGCGTCAATGAGACGGGCCAATACGCAGAAATAAAGATAGAGGACCAGGGCGTAGGGATTCCAAAAGAAGATCTGGACAAGCTCTTTAAGAAATTTTCAAGAATTCACAATGCGCTTAGCGTGCAGGCCGGCGGAACCGGTCTGGGCCTTTACATAACCAAGCGATTAATCAATGCTCACGGCGGAAGAATAGATGTTACGAGCGTACCAGACAAAGGGTCTATATTTACTGTCGGACTTCCGATTGCCAAGCAGCTGCCCTTAATTTAAAATAATAAAAAGGAGAGAAAATGAAACAGACAATCCTAATAGTCGAAGATGACAACATTTTGCAGGAAATGTACTGTGAAAAGTTCGAGATGCTTGACTACTGCGTTATGAAAGCAAACACCGGCAAAGAAGGTATGGCGAATCTCAAGAAGAAAATCCCGGACATAATACTTCTCGACATCCTAATGCCTGATATGAACGGGTTGGAGATGCTAAAGGAAATGAAAAAGAAAAGAGAATACCGTGACATTCCGGTAATACTTTTGACAAACCTGGGCGAGTCAAAGATCGATATGGATCAGGAGCTATCTTTTGCGCTCGGCATAAAAGATTATCTCATCAAAACCAAGCACACGCCGGATGACGTGGCGAAACGGGTCAAGCAAGTTCTAAATGTAAGCTGTTAAAATTGTCTGCACCCTTAAACAAACACTACAAAGCCACGGGTCTCATAATCGGGAAGCGCAATTTTCTTGAAGCTGATAAAATCATATATATCTTCTCTAGAGAAAAGGGTATTTTGCAAACCGTCGTCAGAGGGGCCAGGCGGACGAAGTCAAAACTCTCCGGGATAACCGAGCTTTTTATCTATGGTGATTTTGAGATTGTAAAGGGTAAAAAACTGGACATTCTGATCTCAGCCAAACCGCTAAATTATTTTGATAATGCCACCCGAACGCTGGAAACAATATCAGACTACTTTATTATTTCAGAGGTCCTGCAAAAGCTCCTGCCTGAAGCGGTGCCCAACCCTCAAATTTTTTCAGAAACCCTGGATGTTTTCGGCAGTTTGAATGAAGAAAAAAACAGGCCGTATGTAACCAGCCTTTATATCTATAAGCTAATTGTTCTTTTGGGATATGGCTTGCGCCTTGACAGGTGCGCGGCGTGCAAAAGACCGGTTGAAGCCGGCGAAAACTATTTCCTTAGTTTTGGGGAAGGCTCTCTGTTTTGCGAAAATTGTAAAAAGGAGTCCGATCTGCTGCCCGTTGCCAGCGAGGTAATAAAATTGCTTAAGTTCATAGAAGCAAACGCTTTCCCCAGATATTCTATCATCAGTATGCCAAGAGCCACCGAAGAAGAATCCCTGGAACTAATTTCGAAATATCTTGACTTCATTTATCAACGGGAGTTTAAGGCGAGGCGCTTTGCAAAAGACCTAAAAAGCCTTTCAAAGAATGCGGGGGAATAGTATAATCTTACCTATGGGAAATCCGAAAAAATCCCCTGAAGATAGCGAAGATGATCGCATTGGCCTGAATGCGCGCGACGAAGAGCTTGAAGAGTGGGTGGTAACATCCATAAAAGTCCTTGCTGTTTTGAAGGATGAGGACATGGAAACATACAAGAGAATTTATGCCGACTTCATCTTTGATCTCCAGAGACTGAAGAAAGCCGGACGGATTACGGATGAAGATTACGAAGGGATAATGGAAAATTTATGAGCAATAAAACAGAACAAAATGACTTAATGGAAAAAATCGTTTCGCTTTGTAAGAGGCGCGGATTTGTATTTCCATCGTCAGAAATATATGGCGGTCTGGCAAATACCTGGGACTTTGGCCCGATGGGAGTCCTTTTAAAAAACAATTTTAAAGAGCTGTGGTGGAAAATCTTCGTTCAGGAAAGAGAAGATATGGTTGGGCTTGAAAGTTCGATTATTATGAATCCCCGCGTTTGGGAGGCTTCCGGCCATGTTAGTGAGTTTGCGGATATGCTTATCGATTGCAAAAAGTGCAAAAACAGATTTCGCGCAGACCACCTGGTCGAAGATGCAACCGGCATTGACATAGAAGGAAAATCACCAGAAGAAGCGGCTAAAGTCATTGAGAAAAATAAAGTTAAGTGCCCAGCCTGCGGTAAGATCGACTGGACAAAAGCAAGGAATTTCAATCTTCTTTTCAAAACCTACATTGGAGCCATCGAAGACGAGAAAGCGATTGCTTATCTCCGGGGCGAAACTGCCCAAGGCATGTTTGTAGATTTTAAAGAAATCCTAAACAGTTCAAGGCAAAAAATTCCATTCGGAATAGCGCAGGTCGGAAAATCTTTCAGAAATGAGGTGACTCCTGGAAACTTTATTTTCAGAACCAGAGAGTTTGAGATTGCGGAGCTGGAATACTTCATGAGCCCCAAGGCTGACTGGCGGAAAATCTTTGACTCCTGGCTCAAAGTAATGCAGCGGCTGGCAAATGAGATTGGACTGAACGAAAAGGACATTCACTTCCATGACATTCCGAAAGAAAAACGCGCCCACTACTCTAAAAAAACCGTGGACGTTGAGTATAACTACCCTTTCGGCCAAAGCGAGCTTTGGGGCCTTGCATACAGAACAGACTACGACCTGAAAAAGCACCAAGAGTACAGCGGCAAAGATTTAAGCTATACCGATCCAAAAACAAATGAAAAATACATACCCCATGTCGTGGAGCCATCGATGGGAGTGGAAAGAAGTTTGCTCGCCATTCTGTGCGCGGCCTACACTGAAGAAAAAATCGAAAAGGAAACGCGCATAGTGATGAAGTTCCCCAAAAATCTTGCGCCGATAAAGATTGCCGTGTTCCCGCTTCTGAAAAATAAACCGGAACTTGTGGAAAAGGCGCATGACATTTTCGATTCCCTGAAGTTAAGCTATGTGTGCGAGTTTGACGACAACGGCAATATCGGCAAAAGATACAGAAGGCAGGACGAGATTGGCACACCATATTGTGTAACCGTAGACTTTGACTCCGTCAAGGACGATGCCGTTACAGTTCGCAACAGAGACACCATGGAGCAGAAAAGGGTCAAAATTGCCGGCTTAGAAGCATTTTTTTCAAAGAACTTCGGAAAATAGTATTGACATTAACGGCTTCGAAGTCTATACTCTTAGAACCTGTTTAAAATCTCAGAATTTCAACCGACAAGCTGACTGAGCCATAGTCCTTGCGGTGAGATTAGAAACAGGTTTTTACAACATACTGCCAGAAGCAGCTTTTAAAGTATTAAAAACATGCCCCGAAAAAAGGCTTATTTTTTTCACTCTATTTAAATCGGAAAGGAGCTAAAAAATGGACAAGGATATCTATGTTTCAAAAGAGGGCTTGGAGAAGCTTCAAGAGGAAATGAATGAACTTAAAACCGTCAAAAAGAGGGAGGTTGCCGCGAGAATAAAAACAGCGAAGGAGTTCGGCGATTTAAGCGAAAACAGCGAATACGATGACGCAAAAAACGAACAGGCGTTCATAGAAGGAAGAATAAGCGAAATAGAAAGCATTTTAAAGAATGCAAAAATTATCGAAGAAGTTGCCTGTAAGACCACGGATGAAGTTTGTGTCGGGCATACGGTCACGGTTGAATTTGACAAAGGCGTGGCAAATTTTAAAATAGTCGGATCATATGAGGCAGACCCCGAGACGGGACTTATTTCAAATGAATCAACTATTGGAAAAACGTTGATCGGCAAGAAAAA
>JAKANV010000066.1 GCA_021823605.1 bacterium
ACACTTTTTTCAGGTATGGGTTCTGACATAATTTTGTTTATTTACTCTAAAAACCATATTACCATAAAAAAAAATAGAATAGAAAGTGCTTTTTGCTCGTGCTACTCAAGAAAAATATTTATACAAAACGATATTTACAATTCGGGATAAAAAGTTTATTCTTTTTTCATAACAATTAACAAAAGCTATGGCAGAGAATAAGAATCAAGAAACAATAGAATCAAAAGGCAAGCAGATAAACTTGGATTATTTCGGTATCCTGAAAAGGGCCTTTGGCATGGTTAGATACCATAGATATCTCTGGTATTTGGGAATATTCGCCGGGGGCAGCTTTACCTCATTTAACTACAGCGGCAACTTCAATGGCTTCTTTAATCAAAATAAAGGAAATAGTGCTTCAGCAGCATCGACAGTAAATACTATTGATTCGAGCCGTGTCTGGGAGGAAATCGTTAAATGGCTGCAGGCCAACTGGGTGCTGGTTTTAGTAATCGGAATTATCGTGCTAGTGCTGGTCATAATATTCACTCTCCTTTCTATAATGGCGAAAGCCGGACTGATACATGCAGTAGATCAGCTTTCAAAAAACAAAGAAAGTTCATTTATGCAAGCAATGAGATTTGGTTGGCATAAATTTTGGAGAGTCTTTGGGGCATGCTTATTGGTTGCTTTAGCTGTTACTGTGGCCCTAACTGTCCTAGTATTGCCGGCTATATTACTATGGTTTATCAAGCCCCTGTTTATTTTATATGTTCTGTTTATGATATTTGTGGCGATATTTGTGTCTATCATCGTGGGCATTGTTTTTGAATATACACTTAGATACATTACCTTAAAAAATCGGGGCGTAGTTGCTTCTATAAAGGATGGGGTCGGGCTTTTAAAAAGTCTTAAGAAAGAAACTGCACTCGTATGGCTAGTCACGGTTGGTATCGCAATCGCCTGCGGTGTGGTACTTGCCTTGGCTATGATACTTATACTTCTAGTGCTCTTCCTGATAGGGTTAGTCTTCTATATTTTTGCCCCTGTCGCGGCAATAATTTATGGGATTATAGTTGGAGTAGCATTTATAGTCGGGATATTTATCGCGAGCGGATTTGTCAGCTCTTTTGTTTCAACTTACTGGACATTGTGCTTTAAGGAACTAACAGCATAAAAAAAGACCCGGGTTCCCGAGTCTTTTTTCTCCTCTTCTTTAGAACAGAAGAAGAAGTACCTTTTGTGACTTGTTCTTTACTGTATCTATAAGAAGAGATATTGTGTGAATTTCGATTAATGACGTAATCAAAGTTTTACCTTTCTTTCTAAACAACCGCTAGATTATACTACTAATGTCTTTATTTGTCAATAGTTTTATAGCTTCCCCCTTTATTTACTGGCTTCAATTTGTTAAAATATTTACTGTTTTTGATTAATAAAAAATTATGGAAAAATGGTTCGCATACGATACAACTTTGCGCGATGGTCTCCAGGAAAACGGTCGTGAGATTACCCTACCCGATGCTATTCGATTTGCCCAGAAACTTGATGATATGGGTTTTTCTTGGATTGAGAGCGGTTTTGCGAGTGCAGGTAAAGAACAGATGGATCGAATCAAAGCTCTAGTAGACTTAAACCTCAAGAACACTAAAATCACGGCTTTTGGTAGGACAAGAGGAAAAAATGAAACTGCCGAAAGTGCCATTGATTTGAATGCAATTCTAGATTCCGGGGCTAAAACGGCGACACTTGTGGGGAAAGTTCGCAAACGTGACGTGAAAAACTCCCTCCAAACTGACGAAAAGATGAGTCTATCCATGATTGCAGATAGTGTGAAATATCTGAAAAACAAGAGTCTTGAGGTAGTTTTTGATGCCGAACACTTTTTCGATGGGATGAAGGAAGATGAAGAATTTACTCTAAAAGCAGTTCAAACTGCTAATAAATCAGGTGCTGATTGGATAGTTCTTTGCGATACAAATGGAGGCTCTACACCAGAATGGGTTAGCGAATGTATTAAGCTGGTAGAAAAATCAATCCCAATTACCAAGGTTGGCGTGCATTTTCATAATGATAGGGGTCGTGGCATAGCTTGCGCTGAAACTGCGTACAAATATGGAATTCGTCATATTCAGGGAACTATAAACGGTTACGGTGAAAGATGCGGAAATACCGACCTTTCTGTTCTAATCCCCAATCTTTACTTTGATGAGGGGGCAACTTGCCTGAAAGAAGGTAAACTTGACCAGCTCTCTCGCCTTTCTCACATGACGGCTGAGTTTCTAAACGCTCATCACCGTAGTAATCATCCTTGGGTTGGCGCGCTTGCCGGGTATACCGAAGCAGGCATGCATACTTCGGGAATGCTTCGGGATTCTAAATCATACATTCATGCAGACTTAAGCAAAGTTGGAAACCGCGCTTCATATGGTGTTTCAGAACAGTCGGGTCGTTCCAGTATCGCACTTAAAGCAAAGGAAATGGGTTTTGTTTTAAGTAAAGACGAGATACAAAAGCTGAGAAAAATGCACAGTGGAATGTTGGTGGACGGCTATAGTTTTGCAGGTGCAGACGCATCTTTTTACCTATTGGTGCTTAAAGTTCTCGGGAAGAAACATAGGGGCGAGGTATTTGATTCGGGTAGATGGGAAACCGTATCTTCTGGAAATGGTAAAAGTTCTACTACAAAGGCAAAAATTGAAGCAATATTAAACAAGGAAAAGATTAGCACATCTGGTACTGGAGATGGTCCCGTAGACGCTCTAAACACTGCTCTTTCAAAGATATTACCTAAGTTTTATCCTGATTTACCTGAGTTTCACCTTACTGACTACAGAGTTAAGATTATAAACCCCGAGGCTGGTACAGGGGCAAAAGTGAGGGTAATCATAGAGTCATCCAACGATGAAGAAACTTGGGCTACAGTTGGTGTTCATGAAAATATTATCCAAGCTTCATGGCTTGCTCTTGAGCAGTCAGTAGCCTATATCCTCTACAAAACCAAATAAAAGAGAGCCTAAAATATGACTCTCTTTTTGAATAATTTCTTTATTTAGCTGTTGCTTTCATTTTGATATAGGTTGCATATACAACCATGCCAATAGATATCATGAGCCACTGGCTTGATGCCAGCCAAAGATCACTTCCCGTAAAAGCGCCGTATGCTGCGAGCACTAGCCCCAGAAATGATAAAACAAATACATAATCTGCGTATTTTGCTAATTCTTTCATTCTCTATCACCTCCCCTCTGGTATAAGGATAATTATTTTTTAGTTATTTTACAATGATTTTTAAAAATAAAAAAAGAGGAACTCACGAAGGTGAGCGGGATGGTATTCCCTTGAATCCTCTAGACCCCTTCGGGCCACCTTGTTCTTGTTATGTACCAAATCCGTTTCGGTAGGCGTTGACAAGTCCTGCTGAGATACTGGTAAAGACGTTTCCTTGTGCGACTCTTCCTGGGAAGAGTCTTTGCAACAAGTTGTTGAATACCGGTATTTGTGATGAGCCACCAACACGGATTACATGATCGACGTCACCCGTTTGGAGATCTGCCTTCTCAACTGTCGTAAGGATGAGCTCCTCTGCCTCCTCAACTCGATATTCGATCATTCCCTCAAAATCATTACGAGTGATGATCTCATCAAAGCTGATATAAGGAGGCACAGCGAAGCTGACAACAGAATCCTCGGTAAATGAGAGATTCACCTTGGCTTCATCGATTTCCTTATACAGTGCATAGGCCAGATTTTTGCTGACGAACTTGTAAAGGCCCCTTAGCGCCTCCTTGTTTTCTGCTTTTGGGATGATATCTCTGAGTACCCTCTTAATCTCAGAGATTCTACCCAGGGGTAGCGCATAGAAGGAAGTTACCTGTGAAGTGATTACTGAAGGCACCCCAAGCATTTTCCCAGGTCGGGACTCCCATCTTGAGCCATAGCCGAAGTGATTTTCTACGCGGTTCTCAGCGATTTCTTCATTCAGGGTATAGCCACCCAGGCTGGCA
>JAKANV010000007.1 GCA_021823605.1 bacterium
ATTTTGAGAATTGCTGAGTACACCTTCGGCGACGGAAAGAATGCCATCGGTGATACCAGCTCTTTAATCTCTGGTATGCCATAAAATTGCACTGCGATAGCCAAAATGCTCATCCTACCCGGCTTAGCGCAGATTCGTTCAGCCACTTCTCTTTGTATTAAAACGGTTACTGTTTCAGGCTTATTCTTTTCTTCTAGGAATTTCTTTATAACATGTGAAGTAATATAGTACGGCAGGTTAGCTACAACCTTATATCTGCCGATACCCTTTGGATTAAAGTTTCTTATGTCATCTCTGACAATTTTCAAATTAGGGTACTGTATGCAGACCGTTGAGAGTATCTCGGCAATCTTAGAGTCAATTTCAATGGCATAAACTTTCTTTGCCCTTTTCGCCAGCTCCTTCGTCATAATGCCAATACCAGGTCCCACCTCCACAACAGTATCAGTTTTAGAAAGCTGCGCAGTTTCAACCATTTTTTCCAAAACGTTTTTATCAGTCAAAAAATGCTGACCCAAATCTTTGTTTGGCCAGGCACCATAAGTCCGGAGCAATTTCTTCAGTTCTAAAATATTAGTTAAATCCATAAAAAAGACCTCTTCAGGCCATATTATAACTTAAATATTTGTTTAAAGTAAGCTTAAATTACGGTTTGCAAGACCAAGCTTTCCAACCACCTGTTGCATGCACCCTAGCCGCTGTTGCAAAGATTTGTGAACGCGGATTGAAATAGTCATCCGGTACACCCGCTATAGCTGTCCACTTGTGAAAGGAACCATCCCATTGGAAAAGTCCTTTATAACCGCCTCCATTCACTGCATTGACCCTGCCTCCACTTTCGCAGTACATAACTCTCATCATACCAACAGGATCCACACCATACTTCTGTCCCGCTTCTACCATAAGCACCCAGAGATCTTCACGTCCATAAGGCTTCACACCCGTAACGATAACCTTAGTTTGCGGAGCCTGCACAACTGTCTCAGAAAGCGTCGTCTTGCTAGCTAAGGTACCATTTCTGTTCACAACCCTAGAAACCCTTTTTCTAAGCCCGTTTAGACCCTCAGCTTCTACTCTAGATTGCCCTGAGTAAAGGTTGTAGTCGTTTTTATTAACTGTCTCAAACGGTATAACCTCATCTTCTTGAACATCAGATTCTGTCACTCTGGTGACCGTTATTTTCATTCCGCGTGTAATAACAGCGCTTGGTTCAGGTGAAACTTCATCTTTCGAACCAAGAGTAATATCCTTTTCAGCCAACACCCCACTTACAGTACTCTGATTTGTACGAATTTGGGCAATATTACCGTCAGCTTCTAGAATTATATCCGGAGACCTTTTAATAGTTATCTTTTGACCCAAGCCATTATCCTGAAAGTCAGAAATTACGAGTTCTGATGTTACAACATCTTCCGGATAAACCTTAATTTTTAACTGTTTAAGAATATCACCAGCATCTTTATAGGCGCTTTTTGTATAGGTTGTCTTACCATTATCAACTATCGTCACAGGAGTAGCTTTTATAACATTAACGTTGACTAAGCCGCCATCCAGTTTAGTATCAGGGCCAGGCTGAACTATATCATTATCATTAAAACCGCACTGTGTATTCTTTAGAGCATCACTAACGACATTTTCTTTAGTTTTAGTATCATAAATATTCCCATCACAAATAATGTGCAGCGGAGTTTCTATACCATTTTGAACACTTCCGGTTGTAACTGAGTTAGTGCTAAAAGCAACAGCAAACAAGGGCATAAATGCCAGTAGTGCGAGCCCCGAATTAACTTTTAAGTGAGAATTGAAAAAGTAATTTTTCGTTCTGCCTAGTAAAATAAGAACCTGCCTCTTTAGGAAATAAATCTTTCAGAGAGTTTATTTTTGTTTTGCCCAATCACCCAGATTCAAGCCTTAGGGACTAGTCCGCTAACGCTGTAATCTTTGTATCCTGCTTAGGTACGCGGACTATTGTACAGACCCGCTTATCCCGTGTCAAGAACTTTTTAGGTACTCCGACTTAAACCTCTTGATTTTGTCCCTGCTTATGTTAAAATAAGCACTTGTTGTCTGAAAAACAATGGACCCAAAAAACCAAAGCACAGGAAGGAGAAAACAAGAATGGTCTTCATTTACAACCCTGAAGATGAGGAGAGTGAAGAGCTGGCAAGACACCTGGAAGGAACGGGTATAGACCCAAGCCCACAGTTCGGCGCTGACTACATTCGTCACGGCGGAGAACCGAAACTGGATTTGGGCACACGGATTATCACGGGTATTGTCGATATAGTAGGCTACATCGACAAACAAATGCCCGGGTTAATCCCAGTGAACTAAAACTACTCTAACTCATTCCTGCCAACCAAAGGAGAAGGCCTCGCGCCATTCTCCTTTTGACTTTAGAGAATCTTTTCTATCGGCGCATAGATCGTCGAAAGAACTTTCACCCCGACAAGTTTCTCAAAAGAAACAGTCATCTCATCGCCCTTCACGTCTTGGACTATTCCTACCCCGAATTTATCGTGCAAAACTTTCTCGCCAGGCTGAAATTTAAGAATTACTTTCTCATATTTTTTAGAGTCTAATGCCGTTTCAAACCTGTTTATATTTTTTCTGAACTCTGCTGGAATGTCCGAAATAAACCTTGAGGGCGGATTAGACTGATAATTACCGTAAAGCAGTCTTTTGCGAGCGCTAATCAAGTAGACTCTTTCCTTGGCTCTTGTAATACCAACATATGCAAGCCGTCTCTCCTCCTCCATCTCTTCGAAATCTAGCTGAGAACGTAAATGCGGGAATATCCCCTCTTCCATACCGGCGATAAAGACAATGGGAAATTCTAAGCCTTTTGCTGAGTGCAATGTCATCAATGTTACCGACTTTTCATCTTCAGAGTAGTTATCCAGGTCAGAGATAAGCGCCACTTCCTCTAGAAAATCACCAAGAGTCAGCTTTTCGTTATCCTTTGTGTACTCTTCAGCCACAGAAAGAAGCTCTTTCAAGTTTTCCTGCCTTTCCTCTCCTTGAATGGTTTTATCGTCCAGAGAATCATAGTAGCCAGTCTTTTTCATTACCTTATCAATAAATTTCGTTACTTGTGTAGTATCTTTTTCCTTCCTAAGCTTAATAATTAGCTTCATAAACTCTTCGAATTTTCCTAATGTTTTTGCGGATAGAAGTTTATCTTCCATTACCTTCTCGAAAATTTCATTTAATTCCATATTCAGGAATAAATCTTTTAGTTTTGTGAGTGAAACCGCCCCAATTCCTCTTGCTGGAATATTTATAATCCGCTCTAGAGAGACCCAATCCTTCGGATTTTCGATAAATCTGAGATATGAAACTATATCTTTGACTTCTTTTCTTTCATAGAACCTGACTCCGCCAAATATTCTATATCGCATTCCCATTTTTAGAAATTGTTCCTCTAAAGATCTGGACTGGGCATTTGTCCGGTATAAAACAGCAAAGTCACTTAAATCTCGTGCAGCATTTGATATCTCTTCAATAATAAATCTTCCCTCTTCCACCTCGTCTTTAGCTTCAAAAGTGAGCACAGGTACCCCTAAAACGTTCTCAGTCCAGAGTTCTTTATCGCTCCTGTTTTCGTTCTTTTTTATAATGTGATGTGCGGCATCCAGAATGGTTTTTGTTGATCTATAATTTTGTTCAAGTTTCACAATTTTGGTGTTCGGATAGTCCTTTTCAAAGTCTAAAATGTTCTGGAAGTTCGCCCCGCGAAATGCATATACACTCTGCCAGTCATCACCAACGACACAAATATTTCCATGTTTCGCTAGCAATTTCGAAAAAACATACTGCGCATGATTTGTATCCTGATACTCATCTATATGAATATATTTGAATTGTTTCTGATATTTAGCTAATACTTCGGGAAACTTCTGGAATATTTCTACTATCCTCATAATTAGATCGTCGAAGTCCAGCGCGTGGGCATTTTTCAGTATCTTTTCGTACTCAAAATAAACTTTTGAGGCCATTTCCTGAATATAGCCATTTGAAAGAGCGGCATACTCCTTAGCATCAATTAATTCATTTTTTGCCGATGAAATATAGTTTTGTATAACCTTCGGGTTAATCTTTTTCTCATCAATTTGGAGCTCTTTCATCGCAATCTTTACCGCTCGAAGAGAATCACCAGAGTCATATATAGTAAAACTCGATTTATATCCCAAAACACCTATCTCTTTTCGTAGCAATTTCGCACAAATAGAGTGAAAAGTTCCCATCACCGGCCTTCTACCCGTATGGCCAATTAATTTTTCGACACGGGTAATCATTTCCTTGGCTGCTTTATTCGTAAATGTAACGGCCAAGATTCGTTCCGGCTCTACATTTTTCTCAGAAATCAAGTATGCAATGCGATAAACAAGTGTCTTTGTCTTTCCGCTTCCAGCCCCGGCTAATATAAGAAGAGGCCCTTCGGTAGCCCTGACCGCCTCTTTTTGCATATCATTTAAGTCATTTAAAAAATCCGCCATGTTCACCATTATAGCGGATTTGGGAATTGAGAGTAAGTGTACAAAGAGATTATTTCTTATCCACCCTTATGGCCTGATCAGGGCAGTGGATTTCGCAGATTCCGCAAGCAATACACTTGCCGATGTCACATTTGACAGTAAATGTTCCGTAATGATTATTTCGATTTTTATCGAACGAGAGGCACTTTTGCGGACATTTTTCTATACAAAGTCCGCAGCCTTTACATAATTCGCTGAAATTAGTCCATTCTTTATTAGGTTCAGAGAATGTCTCTCCTTTATAATCTCTCATACGAGCACTCCTTCCGTAAGGCCCATTCCTATTTCGATAGCTCTTTCATTGAAATGCTTGAGTTCGGGACTTTCTTTGTACTTTCCCGATAAAGTTTCATTAACCGCTTTTTTAAGGGTTTCCTCAGTAATTCCGCCTACCATACCCGCCAAATATCCCAAAACAATCATATTCATAACCTTACCGGTCATAGTTTCCTCAGCGAGTTTAAGCGCCGGCAATGATATTTTTTGATTTGGAATATCTTTCAGACTTTCCTTAGAAACCAATGTTTCATCATGAGCAATAAGCGTATTTTTCGCGATATACTCTCTAATCCTAGAAACGGCGCGCTCTGCTGTAATAACTAGAATGTCGGCATTCTGGAACTTGGGAAATCCTATCTCTTCGCTCGAAATCTGGACAAAACCAAGGGAAACACCACCTCTTTGCTCAACGCCGTAATTTGGTACGTACAAAGACTTTTTGCCCGACTCGTGAGCCGCTGTCGCCAAAATCTTAGACAATACCTGAATCCCCTGTCCGCCTTCACCTGACACTAATATCCTAAATAATTCTCTCATTTCTTAATTTCTCCCAATGGAAATGTTTTCTTCATTTTTTCCAAGAATTTAGCTGACCCTTCAGCATCTGTTTTCCAGTTTATCGGGCAATACGACAAAATTTCCACAAATGAGAAACCTTTACCGTCTATTTGGTTTTGAATGGCATTTTTCATGTAAGAATAAGCTTGGCCTGGGTTCGAAACAGCCGCTCTGGCAATGTATGCGCCCTCATGCGCTTCACGAGCGAGCATTTCCGGCCCATAGAACGGCTTATCTGCAGTAAATACACCATCGGGGGTAGTATTAGTTACCTCACCTGGTAATGTCGTCGGCGCCATTTGCCCTCCGGTCATAGAAAACATAGTATTATTAGCTAAAATCACAGTAATATTCTCATTTCTATAACAAGCATGAATGAGATTTTGAAGACCGATAGCATATCCACCGCCATCTCCCATATAAGCTAGTATTATTGCATCTGGATTTGCTCTTTTCATCCCTAATGCTGTTGCCGTAGTCCGTCCGTGATGCGTCTGGAAGGTATCAACATCGAAAAAGTCCCAAGCAAGCAGCGAACAGCCGATATCTATGGCAAAAACAGTCTTTTTTTCAATCTTCATGTCAGCCATAAGTTGGCCAATATTTTTCAGAATTATAGAATGACCGCAACCAGGACAAAAGTTAGACGGTTTTGAAGACTCTTTAATAGTATCTGGGAATCTAGGGCTCTTCATCTCATAACCTCCCTAATCTTTGACTGAATCTCCTCTGGCATGACACCCATTGCCGGTTTGTAGAGACGATGGATTTCGGCTTCTAATAAACCGTATAATGTTTCTCTCACAATCCTACCGAACTGGCCGTTAGCAGACTCGGTAATCAGGATATCGGTAACACCTTCGGCCGCTTTCTGCAGTTCCTTGACCGGGAATGGCCGCATTGTTATTGGTCTAAACAGCTTTACTGAAATGCCCTGCCTCTCTAGCTCATCCACCGCTGTTTTGGCTGAGTTCGCCACCACACCCCAAGCACAAACTAATATATGTGAATTTTTATCGCCTATCACTTCCGCTTCAGCCACTTTTTCAGAAATACTGGCAAAATCGGCAAAGTCTTCAAGCAAATGATTATAGAGTTCGGGTTCTTGAGAGAAACAATTTCGTATATTATTTGGTTGTTTCTTGGGATTCAAAAAAGCAGATTCTGTCGGCACAATATCGCTCTTCTTAAGAGGCCAGAGGTTCACTTCGCCATAGCTTTTAGCTAGGTAGCCGTCAGAAAGGATGAATGCCGGAAAGCGGTATTTCCAAGCGCTATTAAACGCTTTTATAGTCAGATCATATAGTTCCTGTAGATTTGAAGGCGCATATACTATCCTCATTCCTTCGCCATTTCCGCCCATTCGCGTCAGGTTAAGCTCTTGTTGAGAGTAAACTACTGTTCCTGTCGATGGACCACCGCGCTGGCCGACATATGTCACCGTCGGCATTCTCATAGCTTCTGCCATAGATAGCGGGTCTTGCATAAGAACATTGCCTACTCCAGCCGTGGCCGTCCACGCTTTTTTGCCCATAGAGACTCCGCCAACCATCACGAAACCGGCTGCAGGCTCATCCTCCGTCTGCAAAAATATCAATTTTTTATCTTTTTCAGCTTCCTTCGCCCATTCTGAAAGAATCTCTGTGGTTGGTGTGATTGGATAACCCGAAAACATCTCGGCACCAACAGTCAAGGCCGCCTTCACTACCACCTGATTCCCCGTCATTAAAACACTTTTTACCTTAACTTGAGCCACATGCCCTCCTTATTTAACCAATTCTAGCACAGGCAGAGACTCTAAGTCCAAAATAATTTTTCCGTCCAAAGCGACGCATTTTTTGTCAGACGCTTTCAAAGGATTTATATCTATTTCTTTAATTTCGGGAAAATCGAGCATTAACCTGGAAAGGCCTACTATAGAATCAGCAATTTTGTTTAAATCACACTTAGGTTGGCCACGGTAGCCATGCAAAATCTTTGCCGATTTAATCTCATCGGTCATTTTTAGGGCTTCTGCATGAGAAATTGGAGCTATCCTGTAGGCAAAATCTTTCAGAGCCTCTACATAGATACCTCCAATACCAAAAATAATGAGTGGTCCGAAGTTTGGATCCTTTTTTGCTCCCAAGAATATTTCAATTCCTCTATTTTCCTGTTTATAAATGTCCACTTTATCGGAGTTCTCTTGGAATTTTGCTTCTCGAACTCTATCTCTAATCGAAAAATAGGCTTTTTGAAGTTCACTTTCATTTTTTATGCCAGTCACAACCCCGCCAATGTCCGTTTTGTGTAAGACATCAACCGCAGTTTTCATTACAACCGGAAAACCGATTTTTCCGCCGATATGTTTCAAGCCGTCTAAATCCAGCTCATAAGCCCTATCAACTGTACAGATTCCATATGAATCAAAGATATCAAAGGCGCTGATATCACCCTCAGTGATTGTCCTTAGCCGTTTTTCCACTGCTGGCTTAATTATTTGAGCAACTTTATTTTGATCATGTTCTTTCTCCTGAACATCTCTCTTCTTTTTTAGCGCGCTTTTTAGAAAGTCATAATATTCATACAAAACTTCCAGTGACCGGGCTGCTCTTTCGGGAAAATCATAAGAAGGAATTTCCTTTTCTTCTAACAACTGCTTACCAGCTTCCACTTTTTCTCCGCCTATAAAAGATACCGCGATAGGTTTCCCGTATTTTTTCGCTTCAATAATAATCTCAGCCGTCTTTTCTATTTCTGTCATTACCTGAGGCGTAAGTACCACCAACACCCCATCGACATTTTCATCCTGCAGAACCTCATTTAGAGCTATTTCGTATCTGTCAGCCCTTCCATCTCCCATAATATCAACCGGATTATGACAGCTTGCCTCGGCCGGTAAGTGTTCTTCTAGGACTTTCCTTGTTTTTTGACTAAATTCGGCCAACTTTAAGCTGCTTTTGCCGATGTAATCTGCCATCATGACGGCAGGACCGCCGGCATTTGAAATAACGGCAACACGGTTACCCTTCATTTCAGGAGAAAAGGCAAATATCTTAGAATAATCAAAGAGATCTTCTAGACTGTCAGCTCTTATTGCGCCGCTTTGTTTAAGCGCTGTGTCTAAAACAACGTCAGAACCTGCGATATTCCCAGTGTGAGAAGCAATGCTCTTTGCTCCTTCACTTGTTCTACCCGACTTTACTACAATCAAAGGTTTTTTTAGGGAAAGATGTCTCGCATTTGTCATAAACCTAATACCGTCATTCACACTTTCGAGATAACCGAGAACGATGTCTGTCTTTTCATCTTGAGATAGAAAATGCAAAATGTCATTTTCATCAATATCCATCTTATTTCCGAGCGAAATAAAACGGGAAAAGCCTATTTCATTTTTATTCGCCCAATCTAAAATAGCAGTACAAATGGCCCCGGATTGGGAAAAAAGCGATATATTCATCTTGGCCGGCATACTCTCGGCAAACGACGCATTCATCTTGGACCAGGAGTCTATTATCCCAAGACAGTTAGGGCCCAAAACTCTCATGCCATACTTCTGGGAAGCTTCTTTGATATGTTCCTCAAGCTTTTTCCCTTGAACCCCAATTTCTGAAAAACCGGAGCTTATAATAATCGCTGAGGGAACATTTTTTCGCCCCAAATCATGAATAACTTCCAAAATAGCTGCTGCCGGAACTACAATAACTGCCAAATCAATCTCTCCATCTATCTCACACACATTTTTATAGAGCTCCTTGGCACCTACTTTCCCGCCTTTTATATTCACGCCATATAACTTGCCCTTAAATCCATACTTTCTGATATTTTCATAAACCAAAAACCCAAGCTTCTTTTTATTATGCGAAGCTCCAATCACGGCAATTGATTTCGGCGCAAAGAAATTCTTAAGCATGATTTTTTAGAGGAATGTGAATGTTCCCAAGATATTATTCAAGTCCTCTAAATACCCTCCGTTATCATAGAAGTCGTACAGGCTCCCGGCCCTTTCAAATTCTACGACGTTTATTTCTGTTGAAGTATCTGTATTTATAAATGTATATTTAGTAGCATCTACTCCGCCAACCTTCAGGGGTTCTTTCTTGGCAGCTGGATCAGTCCTAAAGTTTCCTGCCGGTTTTTTACCCGAAGGATATACTTTTAGCTCTATCGGCACGAAATAGGTACCGGCAGGCGGATCCGCTGGAAGCTGATTATTTGAAATAGCCACCCTCACTGAGCCATCAAGTGTAGGATAGTTTTGCAAGTTCCAATCTTTAGCATACTTAAATGTATAGCCGCTGCCCTGAAAAGCTTGCCCATCACTATTTGCGGGGGGTGCTGTCTTAGGTGCGTCTGCCGAAATAGTATAGGTCTTTGAAACCCAGCCGTCTTTCCCGTTATACGAGATTTTGTACCAACCATCTATTTCCTCTTGCACCTCAACTTTGGTTTTATCTGGAATTTGGCCGACCTTGTCTGACTTTGCATCGTGATTTTTTCTGATATTTAAGGGTCCGCCCCCTGTATTTATTATGACACTGAGTTTCTTTGCCATCGGCTGGTCACCGGACTGTATTTTAATAGGGATTTTTTCTTTATTCCCCGGCACGACTTTCTTTAGATTATAAATACCAAACAGAACGATAATAGAGAAAATAATACCCAAGACAAAAAGTATTTTCTTCTTTCCTGGGTCCATACCTCTTTTGAACTTTGTGTTTGTAGGAATCTTGGATAGTGCCATATTTAAACCCTTTTTACACTTTTTAGTTTAGACTCTATCTCTTTTGCAGTCAAAAGCCCCTCTTGCGCACCGATATATTCGGTCACATGAGCTGCGTTTACAGCCGCTAGCTTCTGAGCCATCGGAATCTCCATACCTTTTATAATGCTGGCAAGAAATGTCGCACCAAAGGTGTCACCAGCACCGGTTGTGTCAATCACCACAAAATCCTTTTTGAATGCCGGCTCAAAATTTATGAGCTGCGCATCACAATAGTAACTGCCCTTTGCACCTTCGGTAATAATAACCCTTTTCGGGCCCAACTGCTGAACTTTATGTAAGAGTATTTTATTATCTTCTATTATTTCACAGGATTCCTCACTGCAGGCCAGCTCTTCAGCCTCTTCCCTGTTTAATATTAAAAGCTCAACACCGGCCAAAAGTGTTTTTAAGTGTTTACAGTTCCCTTTTAGCTGGGTTCCACCCGGATTTAAAGCAACTTTTATGTTACTTTTGACTGCAAACTTCACCAGTTCCGGTAAAATAGTCGCAGATTCACCAGTCAAAGAAGTGATATAGAACCATTTTGTGTTTTGGAGATTTTCTTCCTCGGGCATCCTCAAGAAATTGTTTGCGCCCCTGTGCAAGAAGGCAACGTGGTCTTTCTTATCCATAACGATTAAAGAAAGTGCGGTGTGATTTTCTCTATCAATCGTAACTAGAGAAGCGTCAACACCAACTTCTTTTAATCTTTCAACTATAGAATGAGCACTTTCATCTTTACCGATATTAATGCACGCAGCAGTCTTTATATCTAGCTTCGCCATACTAACAGCTGTGTTAAAAGCGCCTCCGCCAAAGGAAAAATAAGCATTATCTGTAATGATTTTTTGGCCATATTTGAAGGCTAGCATCTTTTCCTGCTCATCTTCGGGGTCAGGAAATATCAACCCTTTTGAAGTCTTAAAAAAGACATCTCTAGTCGCTCCTCCGAATGTAATACAATCGTGCATCTGCCCTCTTTCTAGTTTAATTACCCAACAATATTTTCATAAAATCTTTGCCGTAAATATGCCCCAAGCTGCCTTTACTGCATTCGCTTTCGCCAAATTTGATCACATCATCCTTGCTTTTCTCTCTTGAAATCAGTACCGGCACCACATCATTTGAATGATCTTTTAGCTCACATGGCGTCGCATGGTCTCCTGTTACTGATATTACCACATTTTTTAGCTTTAAGAGCGGAGAAAATTCCTTATCAATACGCTCGATAAATTCTTTTTTCATCTTTGGGTCACCGAAGTCCTCGGCGGCCATATCGGTACCTTTAATATGGAGAAAAACAAAGTCATTTTTCTTCAAAGATTTCTGGACTGCCTTTATCTTAGCTTTAACATTTGTATCGAGTTTGCCCGTCGCTCCGCGCACATTAATAACCTTCATGCCCAAGTACGCTCCAATACCTTTGTAGAGTGGCGCTCCGGCAATACAAGCGCTTTTAAGCCCAAACTTATCTTTAAAGCTTTCGATATTCTTTATGTGACCACCGCCTCTAGTTAAGATAAAGTTTGCCGGCAACTTTCCCTTTTTAACTCTTTTCTTGTTTATTTTGTGTTCATTTAAGATTTCATACGTCAAATATTGATATCTCTCAAGTGCCCTGGCTACAGTTTTGCCTTCCTTTGAATCACCAAATGCCTTAGGATGAAGAACCCTTACTCCCAACTTATGCGGTCCGGCTTTGTGAGGATCAGTGTCAGAAACAGCGCTTTTACTTCTCTTTAGATAATTTTTGACGGAATTGCCACTTAAGATCAAAACTCCTCTATAAAGAAGTGATGGGTAGATTTTAAACTTAATCCCGTCAATTTCAACATCGCCAATCGTCTTGCATAGCTCTTTTACTGATTCGATAACTCCTGCACGGGCATCAATAAGTTTTAGATCTTTATCAACGGTTCCGAAATCAACCCTGAAAGCAAGCTCATCAGACTTTAGCTTTAAGCCAATACCTAAAGCCTCAAGGACCCCACGACCAGGATAATCCTTAACAAAGTCATAACCCAAAACAGCCAAGTGAGCCTCTTCGCTGGTTGGATAAAGGTTTTTCGGCATCGCGTTCATAACTCCGCAAGCACCTCCAGCCGCCAGCTTATCCATATTCGGAGTACTTGCCGCCTCAAGCGGTGTTTTACCATTAAATGCACCTATTGGCCTATCCCCCAAGCCATCTAATATAATAAGGAGTGTTTTTTGCATACTTCTATTGTATCAAAACAAGCATCAAATTATAACCAAAATAAAAGGAATCCACATAGAAGGACTCCTTTTATAATTTCTATACTATTGTGCAGACGTATCTGTGCCAGAATCCTGTTTTGGAGCGCTTGTTCCGCCAGCTTTTTTCTTTACTGTAAAGAAGTAGACCAAAGCTACGATCCATCCAAAACCAATAAGCAGACCTACTATCAAAAGTATAAGCCACATATTTTTGTTGTTGTTTGGAAAGTCAGCTTCCTTCCTAGTAGCACAGTCAATAGCCATCCAAAGGTTGAAAACCCAAAGAGCTAGACCAATTACCAAAAATACTAGGAAGAAAATTCCCATGCCTGCAATAATACCAGTTGCAGCAGCTGTATCTCCTGTGGTAGTAACTGTGTTTGAAAAATCATCAGTTGCTTGTGCAAGTAATGCTAACATATTTTTTCACCTCCTTCCTATTTTTTTCAATTCATAACCGTTTTCTATAGTATATAATTAAATTTAAAGAAAAACATTATTTTTTTACTTTTTGTAAAACCTCGGCTATTTCAATCAATCTGTTATACTTAGCCACCCTCTCTCCTCGAACTGGTGCTCCCGCTTTAATATATTTGGTTCCGGCAGCTACAGCAAGATCGGCAATAAACGTATCATTCGTTTCGCCACTTCTGTGAGATACAATCGGCTCCCAACCGGCAAACTTGGTTAGCTTTATGGCTTCAATTGTTTCGGTTACCGTACCTATCTGATTTGGTTTTATTAACACCGCATTAGCTGATTTTTTATCAATGCCACTTCTAATCCTTTCAACATTTGTGACAAACAGGTCATCACCGACAAGCATCGCTTTTTTACCTAGCCGTTCAGACAAACTTTGCCAACCTTCCCAATCATCCTGAGCCATACCATCCTCAATAGAAAACAATGGATAGTTTTGCGCCAAATCCTCTAGATATGCCACCATTTGGATGGAAGAAAGCGCAATATTTTCGCTTTTTAGGAGATACTTCCCACTTTCACTGTCATAAATCTCACTTGCTGCTATGTCGAGAGCTATATGCACCTCTTTTCCCGTCAAACCCGCTTCATTTATAGCTCTTGTAATCAAGTCAAGGCCTTCTCTATTTGAAGTGAGACTGGGGCCAAATGCTCCCTCAAATCCGATATTCGTATCTTTGCCATTATCCTCTAGAATTTTTTCCAAATTATGATACACAAGCTCAATGTTACTGAGATTCTTCTTTATGTCATCTTCATCCACGGCAATCATATATTCCTGAATGTCAGCATTGCTGTCAGAGTGCTTTCCACCCTCTATTACCACTGACATCGGTTTTGGTAAGCTAAAAATTTTTAATCCATAAACGTTTCCTATTGTCTCAAAGAGCTCTGCTTTTGAAGCCAGTGAATTTGCTCTGATAGCCGCTATTGAAACGGCTAATATTGCATTCGCTCCTAGGTTTCCTTTGTTCGTTGTCCCGTCGAGTTCAATCATTGTCTCGTCGATTTTTGATTGCTCGGCGATGTCCATTCCTTTTAGCTTGGGGGCAATGATTTTTTCGATATTTTCACAAGCCTTTAAAGTGCCCTTTCCCGAAAAACGATTGTCATCACCATCTCTTAGTTCAAGCGCTTCGTGTGTTCCTGTAGACGCTCCACTTGGAACAGATGCGTTCGCCTTTACTCCATTTTCAAGCTCAATTTCTGCATAAACCGTCGGTGTCCCGCGAGAGTCCAGTATTTCTTTTGCTGTTATATTTTTGATTTTCATTTGATAAAACTAACTCCTAAATATTTTGTTATATTGTCTATCAATGCCCTGGCGCCGCTAAAGTTTTTATATAATAGATAGAGGACTAAAAACAAGACAATAATTCCAAATAAGACGATGAGAGTTTTTTTGAAGATAGGGTTTATCTGATGCGACGGATAAATCATTTGACTGTTTAGAGGAGCTGGCTCAGTAGCGAAATCAATACTGCTGCTTTGTAAAACTTGACTGGTTCCCACATTTTCTTGCTGGTTTTCAAAACCCGCATTTTGCTGTTCTTGATTTATGGTTTGTGCTTCAACAGGTTGCTGGACTGTCTGATTTTGTTGGATTTGCTGGTGTGCAGCTGCCTCCTGGACTTGTTCGTTTGCCACTGACTCTTCAGCTATTCTTGGGATAACTCTTTCCGCGCCGATTTCCTCTGAGTTTTCATTTTCCGAAGAATCAGCTTTGGAATTTTGATTTACCAAAAGCGCTCTAGCCATCTGGTCCAAGGTTTTATCTGACATATGAACCGGCGGAACTGTATATTTCTTTTCTGCAGGTCTGTTTTCCTCTTTTGCTACTGCAACAGGAGAAACATACTCCTCTTGTTTCTGCGCGTTTTGAGCAGTCTGGGCCTTAACTTTCGCTCTTATTTGGTTTAATACTTGGTCTTTCGGAGAAAATTCATTGGCAACAATGCCGCATACAGTGCAGATGTGTTGGTTGTTTATATGAATCATTTCTTGTCCGCACTTTGGACACTTCATTTTACCTTCCTAACTATCTTGTTCATTGATTTTATGCTCAAGTTCTGAGAGTTTCTTTTGAACATCAGACATTTCCTTGAGCAAAAGTTTTTCCTCGACCGAAGCTACAAGCTTACGGGTAGACTCTATCATGTCCGGATTAACAGAGATGGATGTAGTACCATACTCTACCATTTGCTGAGCAACCTCCGGATATACACTTGGCGCCTGACCGCAGATGGAGCAAGTCACACCATAGTCACGGCAAGTTTCTACTGTCCTTTTAATCATCCACTGGACTGCCGCATTTCTCTCGTCAAACTCCTCAGCAACTGTGCTTGAATCTCTATCTAATCCTAATGCCAGCTGGGTCAAATCGTTTGAACCGATTGATACCCCGTCGATGCCCATCTGACAGTATTTTTCTATTTCAATGACAGCTGACGGCACCTCTACCATTATCCAGAGTTTGAAGTCGGGATCATTTTGTTTGTTTAATCCACTTGCCTCAACCATTGCCTTTACTTTGGCAAACTCGTCTGTTCGTCTGACGAATGGAATCATCAGATGCAGATTTTTGAAATTTTTACGCACTCGTTTCAGGGCCTCAAGCTCAAGCCCAAACTCTTCAGGGTCTTTTAAATACCTGAAGCAACCGCGGTAACCAATCATCGGGTTATCCTCTTCCGGTTCGAATTCTTCACCACCCTTTAACCCTCGATATTCATTGGTCTTAAAGTCCGTCGCACGATAGACAACTGGCCGCGGATCAAATGCCCTGGCAAAGGTTTCAAGCCCCTCAGCTAACTTTGTTATGTACTCTTCCTGACGGCCTTCCTTAATCATTTTCTTGGGATGTTCACCAATTGACTCCATGATTATGAATTCTGCACGCAAAAGTCCGACACCATCCACATCACGAGCAGCAATTTTTTCAGCTAGCTCAGGTTCGCCAAGATTTACATAAATTTTAGTTGCCGTTACAAGCGGCGCATTCCCGACCCCAGTATTGTTTTCAGCTGTTTGAGCCGGCTCCTCTTTTGCCTTGATAATCCCCGCATAAACAGCGCCGGATTTACCGTCTACCGTCACTTCGGGGTAATTTTGCAGTGTTGTTGTCGCAGTTTCAGTACCAACAACACATGGGATGCCAAGCTCACGGGAGACTATTGCTGCATGGCAAGTCCTTCCTCCGGCATCCGTGACGATGGCTGAAGCTCTCTTCATCGCCGGTACAAAATCCGGTGTCGTCATTTCGGTAACAAGAACATCTCCTTCCAAGATTTTGTCAATTTCCGCCGGTGAATGGATAATTTTTACCGGCCCACCAGCCATACCAACCGAAGCAGCCGAACCTTTGAGTATCACTTCTGCTGTAGAAATATCCTGCCCATTACTTGGAGACGGAACTTCATGCGAAGCCGCACCTTTAGTCGCTGCTTCCTGCGAAACCGACTCGCCAAGGGTCGTTATCGGCCTTGACTGAACCATATAGACCTTGCCCTTCTCTACCGCCCACTCGGTATCCTGAGGTTTACCATAGTGTTCTTCAATTTTGAGAGCCAAATCAGTAAGCTGTGCGATTTCATCATCAGTCAGTTTCTGAACATCCTGCTTTTCTTCGGGAACGGGTACGCCATTTTTAGAAATATCGGTTGTGTCATCAGTATCAGCGAGTCCGCCCTCACGTGTCAGCATCCAAGTTTGTTTGTGAACGTCTTTGTCTGTAATTTCTTTAGTCTTTTTATCTATTAAATATCTATCCGGCGTGACTGCACCCAAAACCACCACCTCACCTAGGCCATATGCCGCTTCTATAGAAATGTGATCCATATCATTATTCGTCGGGTCGATTGTGAACATGACGCCGGCTTTCTCGGAATTAACCATTTTCTGGACCGGAACGGCAATGCCAACTTCCAGCTGGTCAAATCCCTTATCTTCGCGGTAATAAATAGCTCGGGCTTCAAAGAGTGACGCCCAGCACTTAAGTACAGCGTGTAAAACAGGGATGTCGCCCAAAATATTTAGGTAAGTTGCCTGCTGACCGGCAAATGACGCATCCGCCAAGTCTTCTGCAGTGGCACTCGAACGAACAGCGACGTAGAGTTCTTTTTTGTCCGTATGAGTTTCTTTTGCAAGTTTGTTATAATTTTCAACGATTTCTTTGGCCAAATCCTCAGGAAAATCTGCCTTCTTTACTAATTCCTGAACTTTCACTGCTCTATTCTGCAAATCTTTTGAGTCCTCAACATTCAAACCATCCAGAATTTCAGAAATTTTTTCCTTTAACCCGGTTTTTTCAAGGAAATCAAAGTAAGCCTGAGCGGTAACAATAAAGCCGTTCGGAACTGGGAATCCTCCGGTTGTCAGCTCTCCAAGATTAGCTCCTTTTCCTCCGACATATTTACCGTCATCTTTTCCGACCTCTGAAAACCAGAGTATATTTTTTGTTTCGGGCATTTTCCCCTCCTTAAGAGTAATACTTATCCTTTACTTCTATAATTTTACTTATCAATTGCCAATATATCAACAGGAACTCAGGAAGAAACGACCGAATCTTCAAGATCTGTTAACTTTACTGTAAATGGCGCTCCTTTCACAATAGCACCCTCTAAAATCTTCTTTGCCAGCATGCTTTCCAGTTTATCCTGGAATACACGGCGCATCGGGCGAGCACCAAACTCCGGCTGATACCCCCATTCCACCAGTTTTTCTAAAGCCTGTGGCTCTATCTGGATAACATAACCTTTTTGCTTCAAACCAGCACATGTGATTTCGAACATCAGCCCGGCAATCTTTAGAAGCTCCTCCTTCGTCAATGGCTTAAAGACTATACATCCATCAAATCTGTTTAGAAACTCAGGTTTATAAATGCCTTGCTTCTGTAAAAATTCTAAAAGCTCGGTCTTTAAATTTTCCCCACTTTGCCCAGCTGTCACTCCCTCACGAATCAGATTTGCACCGGCGTTCGATGTGGCAATAATGATAGAGTTTTGAAGTGAGACATTATTCCCCATGCCATCCGTGAAATAACCTTCGTCCAAAATCTGCAAGAATAAATTCAAAATATCAGGATGGGCTTTTTCCAGCTCATCAAGAAGGACAACTGAGAAGGGTTTCTCGCGAACTTTCTTGACAAAATCACCGCCTTCAAGCTGATCGCTCCCCGGCATTTTACGTCCCAAGAATCTCTCAACGGATGATGAATCCTGAAACTCGTTCATATCCATTCTGACCATATTCGCTTCATTCCCGAAATATGCCCAGGCCAGAGCTTTTGTGAGCTCTGTTTTACCAACACCAGTCGGACCCAAGAAAAGAAAGGTGCCAATTGGCCTTTTCGTGTCTGTAACTTG
>JAKANV010000067.1 GCA_021823605.1 bacterium
AGGATTAAGTCAGATCAGGCCGAAACAGAAAGGGTTGAAAAACTAGTCGAAAGGCTTAAGGGGGAGACTACTGAAAAAATAAACCAAGAGGTTGGTGCATTGATGGCTCAGAGTGAAGCAACCGATATGAGTACTCCGGAAGGGAAAGCGGAGCGTGAACGGCTGAGAAAAGAAATCAGTATTTATATGGATGAGATTGACCGAAGACGAAACAATGCATTAGAAAATAATCCAAACAAGGAAATTGTAGAAAGTCTAAAAAACATTGAAGGTAAGATTACAAAAGGTAGAGAAAGATTCTCCGGGTACCTAGAAGCATTTTTATACGATAAAATTTTTAGTGCAGAAGATATTGAAGAGATGGGGAATATCATAGCTGATAATGAGGGCAATTTTGAAGAGAGAGAATATAAAAACATACTATCCAGCATTGAGTCTCTGCCAAAATCAGAATCTAAAAAAGCTGAGTCTCAGGAAGAAATAGGGGCAAAAGTTGATTCCTTAATGCGTGATGCTAATGATATAATGGATGACCATAAGCCGAGAGCGGACGAATCTTATAAACTTCTTGAAAGAGTAACAGAGTTAAAGAAAGCCAAAGAAGCAAGCGATGAGGATAAAGCTAAGTTAGATGCATTGCAAAACAGAGTTATGGAGTTACGTTCTCCCGAAATGGAAGAGTCAGAGAAAGCGGTCACGGAATACCTTAATAATATCAAAAAAACAGATAGTTATGATGAGGCGTACGTTAAATCTTGCATTGAGCAAACTCAAAGAGGCGATTTCTTTCAGTCCATTAAGTCGGATAGAGGTGCTGAAGCATTGAACTCCACGTATGATTTTCTACAGGCAGAACGCACTAATGCTGAAGCTGGCATTGATAGAGCGAATGATACAAACTTAGCTGAGGATCAGAAACCAACAAAAGAACAGCTCGCTGAATGGCAGTCTACTGTTGAATCAGCGAATAAGGTCATAGAGCTTCTAGACAAGTTGAAGACGAAAGCAACGGATATTAAATTCGAAAAATCTCCCGTAGTTGATGCAACAGGCGAACCAATAAGACCAAGATTTGTAGTTGATTCAGATGGTGAAGCTACTGACACTAGCCCCGAAATAGGTGATGAGAATTATGACAAAGCTTTGGAAGCTATCAGAAAAAGGGATAGGTCATATAAAGTCACAACAACTTGGTTGGCTAAAGTTTGCGGGACTGACGTTGGAAATACCAAAGAGTTAGCTAACAAATTAGTAGAAAATGGCATTTTAGATGCGCCTGATCCGGAATATGGAACTATGAAGATTCTACTTCCGGAGGAAACCCCGATTCCAAAAGTAGATTATGCTGCGACTATGACAGAAGATATGAAAAAACAGAAAAAGAAAAAAGGTAGAATAAGAGAGTGGTTGGCTCGCAGAGAATAGAAAGTCCTAAAACTTAAGATTCAGTAATTTTGCATATACATATAGTAGCCATACGTTTATAATTTCTTTATGTCAAAAAAAGTAATCCAAATAAAGAACTTGAAAAAATACTTCGGCAAGGTGAAAGCTGTCGACGGAATATCCTTTGATATAGAAAAGGGCGAAATCTTTGGATTCTTAGGTCCGAACGGTGCCGGTAAAACCACTACCATAAGGTGTATAATGAACTTTCTGTATCCGACTTCGGGTTCTATCTCGATATTTGGTAAAGATGCCGTTCACGACAGCGTATTTTTGAAGTCAAAGATTGGCTATCTGCCCGGTAATGTGAGCTTGAACAACAATTGGACGGGGAAAAGCCATATAGAATATATAGAATCAATCAGAGGCAAGTCGCAGAGCGCTCGTGAGCTAGCTGAGAAGTTCGATCTAGATCTTTCAAAAAAATTCAAAAACTTATCATCTGGCAACAAACAGAAACTCGGTCTTGTGCTTGCGCTGATGTCCGACCCCGAGATAGTTATTATGGATGAGCCGACTGTCGGTCTTGACCCGCTGCTCCAAAACCTCATTTACGAAGTTTTGGAAGATTTAAGGAAGAAGGGTGCGACTATACTTATTTCTTCCCATAATCTGAGCGAGGTAGAAAGGCTTTGCAACAGGGTCGGAATTATTAAAACTGGCAAGATGGTTACGGTAGAACCGGTCGCAAAACTGGAAGGAAAGAAACTTCATAGGGTTGAGGTGCGTTTCTCTGATAAATATCAGAAAGAAGAGTTCAAAGTCAAAGGCGTTGATACAATAGAGGAAATAACCGGAGGCTTTATCTTCACGGCTAGCGGAGATTTGAACCCGCTAATGCAAAAAATAGCTAAGCATAAGATTACTGACATTGAGATAACTCATGCTAATCTGGAAGAGATATTTTTAAAGTTTTATGCAAAGGAGCAGAAATAATGTGGGGCATATTTACTAGATTTCTAAAGGATAAAAGAGCCATGACCATTGGTTTCTGCCTTGGTGCACTAGGTTTCATCGAAATGTATGTGGCCCTTTTCCCTTCAATACAAAAGCAGGCAGCTGAACTCAACAAAATGATGGCGACATTTCCAAAAGAGTTCATGAAAGCTTTTGGCCTGGATAGCACGAAGGTTCTGTTTTCGAGCCTGGAGTCCTATATGTCCACTGAGTACTTCAGTTTTTTCTGGCCGATTCTTGTCACTATCATGGCGATTTCATTTGCCGGTGCCATTTGCGTCGGAGAAATAGAGAAAAAAACTATTGAGGTTACTTTGGCTCAGCCTGTTTCCAGGGTCAAAATACTGCTTTCGAGATATCTAGCGGGTGCTTTAGCGGTTACATTCTTCACTATAGTTTCTTCTTACGGAATCCTTATTCTTGCGATTTTACAGAAGATAGATTATAGTTTGGTCAACTACTCGACAGTTGCCTTAATGGGTTCCTTGTGCGGACTGGCAATATTTACCATAGCGACATTTTTTTCTGTTTTATTTTCAGAGAGGGGTCGAGCCATTATAGTTACTACAGGAATTTTGCTTCTTATGTATGCCTTAAATATTATTTCCGGGCTGAAAGATAGCTTGGTAAATTTACAATATTTATCTTTTTTTCACTATTTCAGTGCTCCCCAAGTCTTTGGGGAAAACAAGATAGTTGACTGGTCGATTCCGGTTTTTGTCGGAACAATTTTAGTTTTTCTTTTGGCTGCAATTATCCGTTTTCAGAAGAGAGATATTGCTGTATAGGTTACACTTTACTTAATCTAATTTTTTCTAAATAGTCCTTCAAATCCTGATGTGTCAGGATTTGCATTGCTTTTTCTTGAGAGACCCATTTCAATCTGTCACTTTCAAACTCGGGCGTTAAATGACCGTCTATGATTTCAGCCAAAAACATGTGCTGGGTAACGCTACATTTTTGGTCATTTTCCTCAAATTCATACTTAATGTCCGGCAATTTCTCAATGATTTCTATATTGTAGCCCGTTTCTTCCCTCAGCTCGCGGAGGGCGGTATCCTTCGGGGTTTCGCCTTTCTCCATATCGCCCTTTGGAAATGTCCAGTCGTCATAACCCCTGGCCCTGTACTCTAACAGCACTTCCTCGACTTCATTTCTCTTCCGAGTCAAAATTGCGCCGGCTTTTTCTAATTTACTCATAGCATCATTATACTACAAAAGCTTTCAAGTTATTTATTATGGTGTTATTATTTAAGCATAAATATTTACAATGAAAGTTTTATCCATCATCGTCTTAATAATACTTTTTCCGTTATATTTTCTGGCTCTTTTTGATATCTCTCTAAAGTTTACGGTAGAAAAACCTGAGTTTATGAAGAAAGAACTGGCTAGCCAAAATGCTTACGTGAAAATCAACAAAAACCTGCCGGAAATTGCAAAGCTTATGGGAGAAAATAAGGGCGATGGAGCAACACCCGTCATCTCAAGTACCGAGCTGGGTTCTCTGCTCCAACAGTCATTAACCGCCGATGTTTTGAAGCAAGGTACGGAAAGCT
>JAKANV010000068.1 GCA_021823605.1 bacterium
ATTTTGGTCAGGTTGAAAGCGGAGAAAAGAGCTTTTTGGAAAGTGTTGATAACCCTCTTTATGAAAAAAGAGTTTTTCTAAGAACTAAGAGCACTGAACAGTCGCATGTTATTTTGGGGGTAGAGTCATTTGACATTCATCATAAAGAAAGATATGCGGTGGATCTCCTATCAGTGATTTTGGGAGGAAATGCTAGCTCTCGTCTATTCGCAGAAGTCAGAGAAAAAAGAGGCCTTGCTTACTTTGTTCACTCAATGACGGACAGAGGATTTGATAATGGTGCCTTCCTGATTAAGGCTGGTCTGAACACTGATAAGATAGAAGATGCTATCAAGATAATTATGAAAGAAATGGAAAAGATTAAGTCTGACGTGAAGGAAGAAGAGCTTGCAAGGGCAAAGGAGTATATCAAGGGATCTTTGGCACTTTCTGAGGAAAACTCGCTTGTTGTTGTTGAGAAAAATGCCTTGGAAGACATTCTTGGAAGTAAATCCTTACCTCTTGCCGAAAGGATTAAAAATTACGAAAAGGTAACTCTTGATGATATCCATAGGATGGCAAAAGAGATATTTGATGCCTCTAAAATGAAGCTGGCCATCATCGGACCCTATGAAAATGACGAAAAATTTGTTAAAATACTAAGCGACTGATTTATTCAATTTAACAGAAGGAGCGATCCTCCTTCGCTACTTCGTAGCTACGGAAGGACAAGTATGAGTGTTCACATCGAAAAAACATTGGTGTTACTTAAGCCGGATGCGGTTCAGCGTGGACTTATTGGTAGGGTAATAATGCGTTTTGAGTATGCGGGCTTGAAGATTGTGGGTTTAAAGCTTGTTCAGTCTGATGAAGCGAAAGCTCTAGAGCATTATGACGAGGACATTGCCAAAAGAAGAGGTGAACACGTGAGAAGATTTAATGTTGACTTTCTCACTTCCGGACCGGTTGTCGCTATGGCAATTGAAGGGGTTAATGCTATAGATAATGTCAGAAAAATGTGTGGAACCACAGAGCCAAAGTCAGCTTCTCCCGGAACCATCCGCGGTGATTTCTCCCATGTTAGTTATGGTCACTGTGATGATGCGCAGATGGTTGTTCGAAATATTATCCATGCTTCCGCAGATAAGGAATATGCGAAAAAAGAAGTGGATATCTGGTTTAAGCCGGAAGAGCTGATTGAGTATAAGACTGTTCACGAAATTCACACCAGGTAGAGAACTAAAGATTAATACCGTGCGCCCGTAGCTCAGTAGGATAGAGCGAGACACTCCTAACGTCTAGGTCGGGGGTTCGATTCCCTCCGGGCGCACCATAAAGATCTTTTTAAAATCCATAAGGGTTTTATTTATATTTATATTTTGTTATTGTTGTCTTGAAATCTTTGGGCAAACCTTATTTCTAAATATTAGAGATAGGGAGTTACTGACAGTTCTTCAACTTTAATGAGGAGAGACGATGATACAAACCTTTGAGGGTGAAGTGACAGAGGTAACTGAGCAGGGCGACCACTGGGTTGCAACGTATACGTTCAAAAAGGGCACAGAGCTGCTTGCGGTGGTGAAGGAGTTTCTACCGAAGTTTCTCTGGCCGGAGGTGGTAGAGGGAATGAAGGTTGCCTACAGTGCCTTCACTCCGCACTCGACTACCAGAAGTAATTTCACTCTTGGTGGGAGGTCAGCCTCCTACTAGCGTTATGCCACTGATTTTCAATGGGCGGCCCGGCAGGGCCGCCCTCGGGCATTGTAATACCGCCATAACCCTTTATAATTTTATTATGTCATTTTCACTTCATCATTTTATACATACTCACGAAACGGACAAAGAAAAACATGATCGCTTACATGAAAAGCGTTATGTCCGTTTTATAGACCGCTATGTTTATATTGTTGCGATTTGTGGACCGCTCACAACTATTCCTCAGATACTAAAGATTTGGGTTTCAAAGAATGCGCACGACATCTCTGTGACCACTTGGGCACTTTTTGTTCTTTCTGCCTCAATATGGCTTTTTTACGGTATTGCTCACCGAAATAAACCGATTATTATTAGTAATCTTCTTTGGGCATTTTTAGAAGGCATGGTCCTTCTCGGTGCGATTATTTATTGAATATTTTGCCTTTGTACTAGTAAAATATCTTCTTATATTATAAAATTGACCAGTGCAAAATCTGCCAGTATCTAATACTATGCAGACTGTTCCTGTCCATTCCAACATTTTGGGGGCGCAAATGGCAGATGTGTATGAGGGCTCGGAGGTGGAGCTGGAAGAAGAGGTTCGAAAGCTGCCCTATCCTTATAGAAAACGCGAGGAGGATGGAGTCAAAGAGTCACCATTTTTACTGTTTCCGGCCGGAGCCAGGAGAATCGTGATAGAAATGGAAGATTCTATGATGTCTCCTGATAAACAAATCCGACGGATACAAATGCTTTTGGACAATCCCAAATACACTTTGGAGGAAGGAGCAGAAACCACTCTAAAAAACAGGCGAGAAGAATTACGAAAAGAACTGGAAAATGTTTAGCTGTTTTAAGAAAGGTGGAAGCGGGGTGCCACTTGTAGCCCCGCTTTTACATTTAAATGAATAAAGTGATATAATTTTCCTATGAAAGAAGATTTTCCGGGGCAGAAGTCCAAAGAAAAAATGATTAAGACTTTCAGAAAGAATATCCTGATGCTTTACAAGAAGGGGTTAAAGTTTCTGCTATTTCTCGTTGTTTCAATATTCTTCATGACATACATCAGCCAGCTGGAGTTTCTGTCAGTTGTCTCAAACTATATAAACATTGCCGCGCTTTTGGGTATCATATTCTCGCTATCTTACGGTTTTTATACCTGGATGACGTGGTACTATGACGTCTATATTTTAACAAGTGAGAGGATTATTGAAGCGAAACAAAAAGGGCTGTTTAATCGTGAAGTTAAGGAGATTGACTTGGAAAAAGTTCAGGACATTACTTATAGCGTGTCAGGATTTTTGTCGACGGTTATGGAGCTTGGAAATGTGAAAATCAAGTCGGTTTCAGGTATGGAAATCGAGATAGAGAGCGTTTCTAAACCATCGGTAGTACGGGAAGTGATAATGAAGCTGATAGAGAAAAAGGGCAAGAACAAAAAGGATTTATCAGCTGATGATATTGCTGAAGCTCTTGCAAAGAGATTATCCGTGAAATAGTTTACATATTATGGTTGCCGAGGTAGGCAAAAGAGACTATAGTATTTATTAGTATCAAATAAAGGAGATGGATAGATGGCAGAGAAAAATAAAGAGGGTTCGAAGACTCCAAAAAAGGAAGTAAAAGTAGGCCCTGTGGCAAAAATTATGGGTAATAAGCTGTATTTGATTATAGCAACGCTTGTGCTACTTGCAGTGATGATATTGGGCGTTTTCACGGTAGGTATCTACAAATTTGGTTGGAAAGATGATGCAACCCTAGCGCTTGCAAGAGTGATTCCTTATCCGGCATTTTTTGTAAATGGCACGCCGGTATCTTATGCAAAATACCAGGATTATCAGAAGGCATATTCTACCTATATCACTGAGTTCTACATTAAAGGTGAAAAAAAGATTGACGTGAATTCCGACGAGGCGAAAAAGATTCTTGCTGATGCAAAGAACAGAGTTAAAGATATCCTGGTCAGTAATACTATCGTTGAGCGTGAGGTTAAGGCGAGAAAAATTAAATATACTCAAAAAGATATCAACGATTCCTTCAACGATTTCGTGAAAAGGACGGGTGGTGAAACTGAGGTAAAAAATAATCTCAAACAGTATTATGGGTTAACAGTTGAAAAGTTTAAGTCAGAGTTCTATGTTGACACCTTCCTAAACGGTAAACTTCAGAATGCAATCCAAAATGATAAGTCT
>JAKANV010000069.1 GCA_021823605.1 bacterium
GATGGTTTTTGATGTCTGATTCATATTTTCACCTACTTTCTCATATTGTCTAAATGTTAAGAGCCAATGCTGAGACAGAACTGAGAATATTAACTCTTGACAATATATTAGCATTTGCTAATATAAATCTTGATGACGACTTCTATCATTTCGGTCCTTGCCAACGACATTCGCCTACAGCTAATCACCTGTCTGGGTCGTGGTTCTAAAAATGTTTCTGAGCTCATTTCTAATTGCGGACTTTCTCAATCAGCCGTTTCGCAACACCTTAGAAAGTTAAGACGCTCCGGCTTAGTCCGTTCAGAAAAGAGAGGAAAAGAGGTCTACTACCACTTAGCCTATCCGAGCACCGCTTCCCTTGCTCACGATCTGCAAAGTTTTATCAAAAAAGTTAAATCATGAACACAAAAACTCCAAAATCAGTCAAAGTCTATTCAACCCTAACTTGTCCCTATTGTGTGATGGAAAAGAAGTTTCTCGAGCAAAAAAACGTTCAGCATGAAGTAGTATATGTAGATCTCAATCCACTCGAGGCTCAAAAGATGATTCAAAAAACCGGCCAAATGGGAGAACCCGTAACTGAAATTGAATACGATGGAAAAGACTCGCAGTTTGTTATTGGTTTTGATCCAGGAAAATTATCAGATCTTCTAAATCTCGCAAAATAATATGAAAAAATATCAAAATGTAGGAACAATTGATAGTGTCGTTAGATTGATTCTCGGAATCTTAATTTTACTAATTGGATACACAATTCTTGCCGGAGTATTCCAGACAGCTGCCTACTTAATCGCATTCATTCTGGTGGCAACGGCGATAACCAGAATCTGTTTAATCTATAAAATATTTGACATCTCAACGAGGAAATAGTCAGTTACTCCCCGAACGGATTTGCTCTCTGCCAAGGAGCAGCCGGTTTATAGACGAACTGCTGATCTTTCATGCGGCCAATTTGCCATATCTTGACCCCATCCTCATAAGTTGAGCGGTGTAAGTAAACGTTAGGTTTGTTTGTCTGATAAACCGTCGTAAATACTTACCCCGGAACAGTTCCTGACTGTGGTGCCAGTGACTGGTATGAATTAACCATCGAAAACTCAGGCTCCTTTGGATCAATCCCAAAATAATCCATTATCATCTGATCTACCTCGTTCTTATTTTGTTTCCCGCCACCAAGGTTTTTTTCTGAATCAAATCCCAACTCGCCTAGGTCCAAGGGGACCAATACATCTTCCTCATCTGCAAACCCAGGCCTGGTCTGTTTGCCTACGATGTCCAGAGAGTCAACAATCGCCCCAAGATTGGTTCTTATCAAATCTCCCAGACGCTGCATGGATTCGCTCTGCAACATAAACTTGAAGCTAGTTAATTATTTTCCCCTTCCCTGTCTGGAGACGTCCTTCAGATTGAGCTAAGAGATTTGTCAGTGATTCAATAAATTTCTTTGCGTGTTCTCGACTCATGCCTATTCTTGAGACCACTCTCACTTGATTTGTTACCCCAAGCCTTTGACAGACATCCAGAACTACTCCATCAGGATTAACGGTCATCAAAATGTTGTCGGTGTAAAGAACTGGTGTCGTGTCCAAATTTAAACTCAGAGACATCTGCTCTTCAGGTTTCTTCGGTTCATCTGTCACTAATATCCACCCCCTTTTTGAAAATCGTCAATATCCCGAACGATCTCCTTTGCATGTAACAGGGGATTCACCTTTTCGTATGTTTTGGCCATATTCCCTTCGGGGTCAATTAAATATGTTTTCCTTAATGTACCTTCAAACTCCTTGCCCAAGAACTTCTTCTTTCCCCATGCTTTGTAAGCCTTTATAACCACTTTCTCCTCATCGCTTAGTAGGGGGAAAGGAAGTTTAAATTTACCTTTAAACTTAAGATGTGAGGCCGACGAATCTTTAGAAATTCCTAGAACAACAACCCCCATTTCTTTAAGCTTATTAAAATGATCTCTAAATTCACATGCCTCTTTCGTGCATCCAGGGGTGTTGTCTTTTGGATAAAAGTACAAGACCACCCACTTGCCACGAAAGTCCGAAAGACTCCGTTTTTCACCATTTTCATCAGAAAGGGAGAATTGCTTTGCTTTCATCACTCTTGCAATCATCCTATCACATCACCCCAACTTCCTAAGTTATTCTACAAAGAAGGAGTGTAAGATATTAACAATGTATCGTTTTTTCTCCCGTTTCCTTAATAAGTCGATATCCAATTCTCCAGAGAATCAAAGTGCTCCTCCGGACCAGAGCATAGCTTTTAAAAAACAACATAGGTTTTTTTCGCAAAAAGCTTTATTTATCGTACTTCCACTTCTTGCAATTTTTCTTATCGCTGGTGATATCTTCCTATACCGTTCTTCTGCTAAACCAAGCCAAGTGCTGCTAACAGTCACTTCTCCATCTCCTGCTACCCAACCAACCATAAACGTTGACTCTCAGACATCTAAGCTTGCCGGAGCTCTTAATATGCCCGCCACAAGCACCGACATTAATGTGCTCCTTCTTGGATATGGCGGAGCCGGGCACGACGGTGCCTATCTTACCGATTCTATGACTCTTCTTAATTACAAACCAGACAAAAGAACCCTCAATATTATCTCCGTTCCTCGTGACCTGTTTGTCAGCATCCCCGTTGACTGGGATTATGCTAAAGATTCAAAAATCAACGCTGCTTATGCCATTGGCATCGACGATACAACCTACCCCAATAAACGTACTCAATTTAGAGGGCGGTTGGGTGGAGGATCTTTGGCAAAGTACGTAGTCAGCCAAGTTACTGGTCTGCCCATAAACTATTTTATCTCGGTAGACTTTTCCAAGTTTACAGACGGCATAGATCTCCTTGGAGGCATTACCATAAATAATCCGTTTACCTTCGAGGACGACTTCTATCCAGTTAAGGGACTTGAGAACGAGACTTGCGGGTTCACCGCCGATCAGATAAATCAACTCAAGGCCCAATACTCAGGCTTTAATTTGGAAAAACAATTTACCTGCCGCTATGAAAAATTACAATTTACCAAAGGACCGGTCCAGCTGGACGGTACCACCGCCCTCAAGTACGTCCGCTCACGTCACTCTGCTACCTACGGAGGCGATTTCGATCGGTCAATGCGTCAGCACGCTGTCCTTGAAGGCATCGCCCAGAAAGTGATTTCACTCAGTATCTTAGATAAAGCAAACCCACTTTTTCAAAAACTCGTTGGCAGCGTTACAACCGATATCACGGCCAGTAATATAGCCTCATTTCTTTCTACATGGGGTAATCCAACTGACGTCAAAACAAATCAAATCTATCTCACAGATCAGAACGTTCTAATCAACGCGGTTGGTCCAGGAGGCGCATATATCCTTATACCCAAAGCCGGTAAAGGTAACTATACCGATCTTCAAAAGTACATCAAAGACAACTCAATTTAGACATTTTCTCAGCAAAACATAAGAAAAGTTTGTCAAAATAAGCCAGCCAAAAAAACAAATGGATATTTCTCAAAAAATAGCCCTTGTCACCGGCGCCTCGACTGGTATTGGAGCAGCCACCGCAAGGCTCCTTACTAAAGAAGGAGCCAAGGTTGCTTTGGTTGCCAGATCGACCGACAAGCTTGGCGCTCTTTCAAAGGAGCTACCAGGTTCTTTTGTTGTTACAGCCGATCTTTCTGATGAAAAAGAAGTACGCCGAGCGGTTAGAGAAGTGGTCAGCCACTATAAAGGGATTGACATTCTGGTCAACAACGCCGGTCGTGGTTATTCAGCCTCTATCGAAAAAATCTCTCTCAAAAACTTTAGACATCTTTTCGAACTCAATCTAATTGCTCCACTTATCGCTATGCAAGACGTGATTCCAGAAATG
>JAKANV010000070.1 GCA_021823605.1 bacterium
GAGTAGAGTGGCGAGACCCACGGTCGATTTACTTTTATTGGGTATTTCGATACCTACGAGAGACTTGCCTGGGATTGGTGCTTCGATTCTGATAGGGTGAGCGGCGAGAGCCAGTGCTAAGTCATTTTGCAAGCCGACGATTCTAGAAAGTTTCATTCCTTCAGCTGGTTTCAAAGCATAACGAGTGACCGTGGGTCCGATGGTTATCTCATCCATCTCGACTTCAATGCCGAAGTTTGCCAGTGTGCGTTTAATTATGTTGGCGTTGGCCTTGATGTCACCAGTATTTGGTTTGCCTTTGTCCTCCTCAAGGAGTGAGAGTGGGGGAGGGGTGTAAGTTGAGATGAGTCCAGTTCGTCTTTTCTTGATTGGCATCTCTTCTTCCCTAAACGCTTCAAGAGAAGCGTCGGGCGATCCAGCTTCGCTGGATTTAGCCTCTTTATTTTTACCCACTCCTAATGCCTTTTTTATTTTTTCAGCTGTACTCTCTTCTTCCCTAAACGCTTCAAGAGAAGTGTCGGGCGATTCAGCTTCGCTGAATTTAGCCTCTTCTTCTCCTATTTCTTCTATTTGTTCTATGTTGTCGTCAATTTTTAATTTCTTTCTAGTAATGAAAGCCCAAATTCTGGCGAACATTGGAGTAAGTTCTGGCCTAGCGTCGAACATTACCAGAATTGAGATTATTAAAATCGCTCCGAGTAGGACGATACTAGCATAAGTTTCGAAAAGATACATAAATGGTATCGACAATACTTCTCCGAGGAATCCTCCAGCGTGTACCCCGACCCCAGAGGCTATGTCTATCATTCCGAGAGCGGAGAGTAGAAACATAATAGAACTCAAAGTGCGAGTCAATCCAATATTTGGTGTTTCTGATTTGATAAACGATGATCCGAGCAAGACGAAGAGAGCGGGGAGAATGATATAGCCGAGGCCAAGTAAGTAGTGCAAAATTTCATAAACGAATTGTCCGGCGACTCCGGCCATATCGTATGCTGACATAAAAAGAAACAATGCTAGAACGAAAAATACGATTGCCAAAATTCCGTGCATTGTTTCTGTTTTTAATTTACTGTTTTGAGTTTCTCTTCTGTTTTCTTTCCCCTTTATTTTCTTAGTTTCATTTTTAGCCATATCTGTATTTTATCACTTTTTTCAAATAAAGAGAAAAAAGTGTGGTTGTGGTGAAAATCAATTTTTAAAATGCCTTTCGCAAAGATAGTTGTTAAAAATGGTACAGATATTTTTTTTACTAAAAAATTCTTCCTGCTCGGCCCGTCGGCCTCCGCAAGCCCATTTTTAACAACCATCTTTGCTTATAAAAAATAGCAAGAATAGTTTCTAAAATGCCTTGCGCAGAAATTAAGAGAAACAATATTGTTATTAAGTACAGCCTTTGGGAGCGCGACGGCGCGAGCACGAGGAATTTTTCAGCAGAAAAATATCCGTGCTGGACGGATGATAATATTGTTTCTCTCGCCATCTCTTATTGACTTCTGGTGACCTTTATCTATAATGGACGCATGTTTAGGGAAATTCCAAATCTAAAAGACAGTAACAAAAATTCTGTTAAGGACACCCACTCTCTTCTTACCCCGTACGAAACCGGAGGCTTTCGTTTGGGGTCATATACTAAAACAAACAAGCTTATTGCTGGGCTTTATATGGTAACGGACATATTGGACAAAGATGAGCCAATTCGAGCTCGTTTACGAGTTCTCGGTTCTGGACTTATAACGGACATCTTTTCTTTCCCTTTTTCAGCTAAAAAGCTGAACAACAAGATAGCTGAAATTATGTCCTTTTTAGATATTGCATCCACTGTCGGCATCATCTCTCAAATGAATGCCAGTATTCTTAAAAAAGAGTTTCTTTTGTTACAAGAATCCATAGAAGAGTCAATTCCTCACCCCACCACTTTCAGTGGTAAAGAATCTTTAGCCGAATTTATGAAAGATGATGGCGCTACGTCTTCGATTCACAGCAATATCAATTCTATCGGACAAGTAAAAATGAATAGGATCGGAGTTCAAAAAGGACATACTTTATTAAAAGCACTAAAAGACATGTCTGATAGAGTGCCTGCTCCGTATCAAACCGGAGGTTTTGGTTCGGGGTCCGATACCAAACACTCTCATATTACTGGTGAAAAATTTGATTCCCTAAAGAAAGAAAGACGAGAAGAGATAATCAGGATCATAAGGAAGAATCAGGGTGGTGCAACTATAACGGACATCCGCACTCAGGCTACAGGAGCACTGGCTTCTTGTGGAGAGAAGACCCTACAACGAGAACTCATTTCTATGCTCAAGGACAGTGTCCTTAACAAGACAGGGGAGAAGAGATGGAGTAGATACTTTGTGGCCAACTAACCCCGCTATCCCCTACACCGGGTATAGGGGATATACTAGCCCCTAAAACCTAGCCCCTAATTCTTGCTTTCTGCTCTAAAATCTGCTAAGATGAGTTCACTGGATTTGCCCTTAAATTTCGCCCTCTAGTTACTAAAACCTAGCAACTGGAGCCTAATTTATTGGGTTATCCACACAGTATATTGCCCAATTTTATGGCTATATACTATAATGTTATTGTGTTTACGGAAGCGCTATTTGTGTGTCTTCTGTTTAGCACAATTTGCTTTTGTTCTCTCTTTCGTTTTCGTTTGTGATTTCGTCGAAAAAATCGCAAATGAAACCTGGGCGAAAACAAGGAAAGGTCATTGAAAACCGAATAGTTGTAATAAGGATTTTAATATCTTTTTTACAACAAAGTCCCGTTTAAAATTTTGTTAAAAATTTTGAATCGGGAGGTTTTCAGTATTAAAGTTTTCATCTGTTCGCTATTATTTTCTTCCTTTTATTATTAAGTAATGAAGAAAAAAATAGTGATAGAAAATATACGCTTTTAGTTTTGTCGAAACTAATTAACGGCGTATCGTTCACATCTGAAATTTTTCTCAGAATAAAATCTTTGAGAGATGGCAGGCAAGTGAACAATTAGAAATAATATTATGAGTAATTTATTCAAATCAAAAATTCTTCTTGGAGTTTTTGCGATAGCTTTGATGTTCGCAGTAGCTGGTTCAGCTATGGCAGCAGATGGAGCTGTTACTAAAACTTTGAGACAAGGAATGAGAGACACTCAAGTTAAGTATCTTCAACAGATGCTTAATGAGAATGGATACACAGTCGGAGCAGCTGGTAAAGCTGGTTCAGCTGGTATGGAGACTACATACTTCGGTCCTGCAACGAAGGCTGCTGTAGTAGCTTTTCAGAAAGCAATGACAACCTCCATTAGGAAGCTATTTCAGGCCAAAACCATTCCTGAGTTTGTTGAAGTTGCCAATCGGTTCGAACGCATTTCGCAAATCGAAAAAAGCGAATGGCTACCATTGTACTATGCTTCATATTCTTACATCATGATCAGCTTTCAGGAAACCGACCCGGCAAAAAAAGATGAAATGCTCGATCAGGCCCAGAAGTTTCTCGACCAGGCCATGGCCATCGCCCCAAACGAATCGGAACTTTATATGCTTCAGGGCTTTTTGTACCCGTCGCGCATCAACATCGACCCGATGGCCCGCGGGATGAAATACATCGGCGAAATGAACAAAGCCCTCGATAAAGCGCTCGAACTGAATCCCGACAATCCGCGCGTTTACTACCTACGGGCGACCATGACTTTACATACGCCGGAAGCCTACGGCGGCGGGGCAGCCAAAGCGCTTCCCTTGTATCGGGCAGCCGATGAAAAATTCAGGATTTTCAAACCGGAATCTGATATTTCCCCGAATTGGGGAAGAGAAATCTGCGAAACCGAACTG
>JAKANV010000071.1 GCA_021823605.1 bacterium
GATTGCTTTGTTTTATTATGAAAGTATTGCGGAGCATGGTGGTTTTGGCTATCGGTCTCGCGATGAATTCGAGAAAAAAATCATTAAGGTAATTTTAGCTGGATCAAGAGAAATTAAAGGGGAACTCTCATTCATCATAGATGAAGTTGTTCAGAAAAAGGAAATCACACATAGAGACAAATATTATGAGATTGCTGAGATGATGCTTTCATCTGTGGTTGATAGCGCAGAAGTAGCACAGGCAATCCCTCAAAAACTACTTTCGTTAGCAAATGTGTATTGGATGAGAGATGTTGGGCGCAATGATCCCTATGGTAGTCACTCAATAGAAATTGAACAATACTTTGGTCTAGCTTTTCATCTTCAAGAATATTTCCCATCGAGTCCATATCAAACCCCTATTCTAATTTTGCTTCGCACCGCACCAGACATAACTTTGGATTTTATCCTTTCATTCACAAGTAAAACCGTTGGATACTATACAAAATCTTCGCTTAGTAAAAATGAATTTCAAGAAGTAGAAATCTTCGCCGACGATACAAAACCACGAACTCAATATATCAGTTGCAGATTATGGGAGATGTATAGAGGCACTCATGTAGCACCTTGGGATTTAGAGTCTGTCCACATGGCGCTTGAGAAGTGGCTTCTTGAGTTTGGAAAAACTGCCACAGCCGAAGAATTAGAAAAGAAATGTATTTATTTATTCAAAAATTCTGAATCAGCCTCGATTACTTCCATTGTTGTCAGTATTATTCTTGCTTATCCTTTCAAATTATTTAATGTCGCTGCAATGATATTTAAGACAAAAGAATTCTTCCTTTATGACACCACAAGATATGTGAAAGACCAAAGCCATAAGAGCATGCTTGTAGGTTTGCAGGATAATTTCCCACAACGAGAATATCTAACTCAGTTCTTTCAAGAGGAAAGAATAAAGGCTTGTGATGATAAACACCGAATGAATACTCTCGAAAATATTGCCTTATACTACCAAGTATTTAGAAGCAATGAAGAGACCGATGAACAAGCTTCTGAGAGACGGAAAATCGTCTGGGAAATATTTGACAACTATTACAAAAAATTACCTGATCCCTCAAAAGAAACAAATGCGGATAAAACTTGGCGATTGTATTTAGCCCGTATGGACAGACGAAAGATGCAACCGAAGGTAGAAAAGAAAGATGGACAAACACTGGTAAGCTTTAACCCTGATCTTGATAAGGATCTTAAAAAATATAGTGAAGATTCCTTACAGAAAAATAACAAAACGATGGCTTACTCAGCTCTTAATATGTGGGCATATCTAAGATGGAGTAAGGAAGAAAGCAAGTATAAAGAGTATAAAAATTATGAAAACAACCCACTGAGTGCTTTAAGTGAACTTGAAAAGCTCATAAAAGAACTTAAGGGTGGTGACAAAGACATGGGTTTGTTTTATCGTGCGACCCCCGTATATGTGTGTGCAGTTTTGGTAAGAGATTTTAAGGAGAAACTTAAACCTGAAGAGTTTAACTACTGTGAAGATATTCTAATTCAACACGCATCTCTTCCTCTTACAGACGAATATAAATATTCAATTGGAGATGGAATTGAGACTTCGATTGGATCACTACCCTACCTTTATACTTCCTCCCTCGATACTGGAATAATTAAAAAATTACTTCTACTGTTGCTGTTCGATGACTTTCCCATCGGGATGGGCGGGGGAAGATTAAGAGACTATCCAATCATTGCAATTTTGCATCATCTTTGGAAAACAAATCCTAAAGACGCACACTCACTGTTTTTAGGGTTCTTACTACTAAAACCCAGATATGAAGACTTGTTTGAGGAAATCAGGCAAGAAGATATCAAAAAACAGACATACAGCTTGTCAAAAAAGAAAGTTCTTAAAGAGTTTGAAAAAAGGTTTAAGAAGGAAATTGAAAGTGTTTTATCTAATAAGGTTAGATATTCTGATCTAAAAAATATCGAATCTACAGATCTAGAGGTCCTTAATACTGCGTTTGAGCTATTACCAAATCAAACTCAAGATGAAGACCATCAAAAATTCCTGGCAACCATCTTTCCTTTGTTCTCCAAAAAGCTTTCAGACAATGAAAAAAATGATTACATTTTAAGTGGTCGCTTCTTAAGAAAATTTGCACACTTTGTATTAACCTCAAAGCATGAGGAAATTGAAAAATATATACAACCGTTTGTTGATAATTTCAAGGATTTTGATTACACAGCAGATCTTTTTAGTGACTTTGTCAGTGTGGAGGATGAAATCCATCAATACGAAGAATTTTGGATAGTATGGCAACTTTTTTATGATACCGTTGTAAAAATGACTAAGGAGAAATGGCAACCACATAATACAAACACAATAATTCATAACTATCTACTTGCTTGGCAATACTGGAAAAAAGACGCTAAGAAATGGCTTTCACTAAGAGATAGAGAAAAGACATTTTTTAAGAAAGTTGCAGAAAATATGGGACACCATCCAGCTGTTTTATACTCCATATCTAAACTGCTAAATGAGATCGGAAGTGGTTTTGTAGATGATGGGATAGTGTGGCTTAGTGATATGTTGGTAAAAAATACCAACCTAGGTTCAGAAGACCTAGAGGTTAACACGGTTTATTATCTGGAAATTATCGTCAGGAATTATGTATTTCATAACAGGCATGCAGTAAAAACCAACTCCATTCTTAAAAATAGAATGCTTATAATACTCGATTTTCTAATAGATAAGGCGTCGGCGACTGCCTACCTTATAAGAGAAGATATTTTATAAGCCAACAAATGCGGCTTGTAGAAGCGTGTGTCGACTTGTGTGAGGCTTTCATGCCTGGGATGGCATACTTCCACCTCTGTTTGACTTCAGACGCCTTGTTTGGCATAGTTGCTGGTTACAAAGGTAGCAATTATGAAAAACAGACAAAACAAACTAAATCATCAACTACACAAGGAGCGCTCAGAGTGGCGGAAACAAAGTAAGAAAAGAGCACAGGCGTCCCTTAAAGCATTGAAGGAGGGTTTATTGGAAAATATAGAAACGGAGTAAAACTATGAAAAAATCAAAGAAATACAACCATCAAGACAAACATCTCCAGAATAGACGGGAAGAACAAAACCAAAGAGAGGCTTTCGCCTCTCTTAATGCCCTGAGAAAGGGACTCTTGGCAAATATCAAAACCGAATAGTTAGAGCTTCGCTAAATCATTGATGTTATTTGAGTAACGGATGATTTGTCCTCCTCTGGTAATGGTTACATCAACACCCTGATATTTAATTGATGTCTGTTTTATACACCACACGCCCTCAGCATTCTTAAAAGCGCCTACTTTCTTTGGGTCAACATCTCCACAGACTTCATGCTCTTTGGTTAGACTCTTGTTTTTATTCTTCCAACCCACAAAGTAATTAACCTGTGTGCCACCGCCGTCTTTCATCCCAACTCTGGATGGATCGAGTTCCCAGTTTGCCAGATCAACTCCAAATACCTTCGGATGGTTGACAATAAAGTCATAGGCAACCTTCTGGGCTTGAGTTTGGGTATAGCGATTGGTGTAGTCGTAAGGCACTTCTGGAGCAAACCAGGTTGTGCCGTCAGCATTTCTACCCCAAGTGCTGGTATTACTTACTGGCTGGTCTACTTGGGTGATATAGTTTGTCTTTGGATCGATCCAAAAGCCGAACTGAGCAGCATTGTAAGCCTCCGTAACTGGCTTGTTGTAGTCATTGCCCTCAAACCTACTACAGACAAAATCAACATTAGCATCGGGTCTGGCTAGGTATTCTCGGATATTGGCTACAGCCT
>JAKANV010000072.1 GCA_021823605.1 bacterium
GTCATTCAAAAGAACGATTGAATTTATTGCCAGAGATCAAGGCCATAGTCGAAGAAAAGGGTATAGATTCTTTTGTCTTTGAGGTTGGAGGAAATCCTAAAGATATATTTGATAGAGATTACAAACAGTTACAATCTTGTGACCTTGTTATCGCTGATGTTTCTGAGCCAAGTCATGGGGTAGGAATTGAGATTGGCATATCATACTGTTTAAATGCAAAAAGAATTCTTTTGTTCGAAAAGGACAAATATGTCACTAAGCTTTCTCAAGGTATGCCCGATACAAAGCTAATTGAGTATAATGGGGTAGAAGACATGAAAGACAAATTATCCTATGCCCTAGATGAAATAATTTGATTAAAGTCCGAGACTGACATGTCTCGTCGAGAAAGTGGCTCAAAGATTGAGGCTCTTTTTTATTTAGGGCTATGCAAACGTAATTATTTATGATAATATAAACTCTTCCATTAAGGCTCGATTACAATCGGGTCACTTAATAATAAATAACCCAAACGAAATGGAACAAGACGTAATTACCAAAAAAGCGGTGCGTCAGGTTTTGACTGACTATTGGCGCCAATATCGAAACTATCCATGGCAATCACTGGTTGCCTTCTTTTTGCCTGCCTTAGGAACGATATTTGTCTACTTTGTTCCCCCACTTCTTGTCGGGAAGATTATTAACACTTTTGTTTCCCAGCATCAGATATCTCTCTCAGCTGTAGCGGTCTATATAGCGCTATTCGGAGGGCTGTGGCTCTTGGGAGAAGTTTTTTGGAGAGTTGGTTTTCATTACCTCATTAAACTTGAGGCGGAAGGAATTAATACATTAAGCAAAAATGCGTTCCAGCAGCTTACGGGCCGCGACTATGAATTTTTCGTTAACAATTTCGTAGGTGCTCTGACAAAAAAAGCGCTGGCTTACTCCAAAAACTTTGAATCATTTACAGATACCTTGATATTCAGGGTAACTACGAATGTCTTGCCCCTCATGTTTGTGGTTGTGGTTTTGTGGAGATATTCTCCGTGGATTCCAATTATCTTGGTTGCTTTTTTGGCCATGGTAATATTTGTCGCACTGCCAATTATCAAACGACGCTCTAAACTGGTGGCTCTGAGACATGATGCTAGCAGTAGAATGGTGGCAAGGCTATCAGACTCTATGACAAATATGCTGGCAGTTAAAGCTTTTGCGAAAGAAAAGCCGGAATGTGATGTTTACGGTAAGTATTCACAAGATTTCGCGGATAAATTCAAAAAAGCGGGGCATTATCATACCTGGAGGCTCGATACCACCTTGTCGCCAATTTATGTGGCTGCTAATGTGGTCGGCTTAATAGTAGCGATATACTTTGCAAAGAAGCTTGAACTTCAGGCCGGAACTATCGTCGTGGTTTTTTCCTATTATTCTCAGATAACTAAGATATTTTGGGAGGTTAACCAAACTTACAGAACCATTGAGTCCTCGCTTAATGAGTCAGCAGAATTTACGGAAATGTTTATAAATCCGCCAAGGATTCAGGATTCACCGCTTGCGAAACCTCTTCGCGTGAAGAATGCCAGCATCCGGTTTGACCGAGTCGATTTCAAATATCCGGATGTTAAAGATGAAGAAGAATCTTTCCTAGAGAAATTCAGTTTGGAAATCAAAAATAAGGAAAAAGTGGGACTCGTAGGGCCTAGCGGTGGCGGCAAAACAACGATAACCAAGCTTATTCTCAGGTTTGCTGATGCTAATTCAGGGGTTATTTCTATCAATGGCCAAGATATCAGCAAGGTTACCCAGACTTCGCTCAGGGAAGCCATCTCCTATGTACCGCAGGAACCACTTCTTTTCCACCGTTCTCTTTTCGAAAATATAGCTTACGGCAACGAGAATGCCAGCGAAAAAGAGGTTATTAAGGCTGCCAAACTTGCCCATGCTGATGAGTTTATCTCTAAACTTCCTCTCGGTTACCAAACCTTGGTTGGTGAGCGTGGGATTAAGCTAAGCGGCGGACAAAGGCAGCGAATCGCTATTGCCAGAGCTTTGCTCAAAAAATCCTCTATCTTAGTCCTAGACGAGGCCACGAGTTCTTTGGATTCTGAGTCTGAAAAATACATTCAGGAAGGTCTGTGGGAACTAATGAAAGATAAAACGGCTCTCGTAATTGCACACCGTTTATCTACAATAAAGCATTTAGACAGAATCCTTGTTCTAGACGATGGGGAGATAGTTCAAGACGGAACCCATGAAGAGCTAGTTAGACAAAAAGGGATGTATGCAAAACTATGGGGGCATCAGGCAGGAGAAAAACGAGAAGAACCCGAAGCTGTTGTCATAGGCGAATCGAAATAGTTCTTAACATTTGTCTTTAATTTTTCTCGAGACACTATATAATTCGTTTTAAGTATCGAATTAATTTTTGTAATGCCAAACAAAAAACAGATTTTCAAAATTGTTCCAAATGTGCTGCCAATTATTCTGATGATTGGACTGATTCCCGTAATTGAAAATGATTTTTGGTTGACAGGAATATATCTTGCGATTATGATAGTTTGGTTTTTGATTAAGCGAGAAAAAAACGATTTTCTTTTCTTGGTCTTTGGCTTCTTCGTTATGATAATTGCTGAGTATTTCTTTATAAGTACCGGCGTTGAAACGTTTACTAGAAATAGTTTTCTCGGTGTAATGCCTATATGGCTTCCCTTCTTGTGGGCATATGCGTTTGTCGCTATGAAAAGAGCAATAACAATTTTAAACTTGAAATGAACAAAAATACAGCAGTAAAGACAAAGCATGTTAATCTTAAAAAGCAAGCGGCTGAGGAAATAGCCAGTCTTAAGGATAAAAAAGGATTTTTAAAAGCTGGACAGCCGGTTTTTAACCGTCTGTTTGGTCGTGACTCACTCATCGCTGCCTGGCAGCTTTTGGACTATGATACCTCTGTTGCAAGGGCGACTCTTGAAATTCTTTCCGAACTTCAGGGAGATGAGATTGATAACACGAGAGAAGAAGAGCCGGGAAAGATTATCCATGAAACTGATCTGAAGCTGAAAGAACATCCGGATATCAAGGGATTCCCCTTCCCCTATTACGGATCAGTTGACTCTACCCCGCTTTATTTAATCATTTTTGGATTTTATTTTCGAAAAACCCGCGATGAGAGTTTCTTAACTAAACATTGGGAGAACATTTTGCGGGCCGTCAGTTGGATGGAAAAATATGGAGATGCGGATGAAGACCTATTCTTGGAGTATACACAACACAATAGAAATGCCTTAGTAAATCAGTGCTGGAAAGACTCCGATGAATACAAAATCGAAATGCCGATTGCTATAGTTGAAGCGCAAGGATACGAGTACTTAGCCCTGAAGGAGACTTCGAGACTAGCCAGAATCCAGGGCGACACGGCTTTGTCTAAAAAATTGGATGATAGGGCGGAGAAACTGAAAAAGGTCTTTAATGAAAAATTTTGGGTTGAAGACAAAGAATTTTTCGCCCTCGCCCTTGACGGTAAAAAGAAGCAGCAGAAAGCCGTCGCATCAAACGTTGGCCACTTATTATTCACGGGAATCATTGACGAGGATAAACAGGATTTGGTTGTCCGGAGATTGTTTAAAAAAGACCTTTTTACTCCGCGAGGAATACGAACGCATTCTTCATTTGAACCGGATTTTCATCCCGAAAGCTATCATCTTGGTGCAGTCTGGCCCCATGACAACTGGATTATCGCGCAGGGTCTAAAAAATCTTGGATATCATCACGAATATATTGCACTGAAAAA
>JAKANV010000073.1 GCA_021823605.1 bacterium
CTATTTAGAATCTTTAGACATGGCTGTCTTGATCCATACTAAATCTGTTTGTATCTGTGAAAGTTGGGTCTGAATTGCGATATAATCTCCTGACATTTTATCAACTCGTGCTGATAATGCGGCATTAGCAACAAATAACCAGCCGATAACGATAGTAACGATTCCAAGAGCAAAACTTAAAGCCCTTGTAGTCACAAACTGTTTAGAATTTTTTTCTAAATCATTTAACTTTTCTTCGGCAGTTTTCTCCATATTAGTTGGCGGTAGGCAAATCATTACCTTTATCCCTTGTGAAATAATAAGTGAAAGCCATTGAAGCTAACATTATAAAATCTTTAGCATCAACTATTTTTAAAAATGTAGCGGCGACTAATGTGATAGCCATTAAGACGAATACGGTCTTAGAGGCGGAATTTAAGATGTTCATAGTTTTAATAATTTAATTAACTTATCATCTGGCCAAAGTTTTTTAATCAATAATTCGTTATCTCTCCCATAGCTGAATCTTCCCTCTGATTGGCTTTCGTAATGAATCATTGGAAGTCTTATATATGAGATTTTCATTCCAGACTCTATCGCCCTGAATCCTATATCTTGGTCTTCTCCCCCATTTTTAAAATCCTCATTTAATCCACCTAATTTTTTCCAGGCAGATTTTCTAAATAAGAAACAATAACCGCTAGGGATGCTTGTATCTTCAATTTTTCTAGAAAGTCCGGCCTGTATCATCCCTATATTGTTCTTGCGATAACCTATTCCGTAAAAAATTACATCTCCATATTTAGGCATTACCTGGGCTATGCCGACCATATCTCCGTCAGCTTCTATCATTTCTTGTAATCTGTTTACATCGGGGATGGTGTCGTCATTTAGAAAAATAAGATTATTGGTGGTCGCAAGTTTTGCCCCCTTATTACAGTTCTCGGCAAAAGAACCACCTGAAACGATAATAATGTTAAACAACTTATTATCTAAATGTTCTAAACAATTCTTGAGGTGGTCATGCCTGTTATGGTGGGGAATGATTATATCGGCTATCTTTCCCCGGTCTTTACAATGTTTAGACCTTAGTTTATCCATCCAATATACCTCGTTATTTCCAGAGGATATGTTTCCTTTTTTTATAACAGTAGAAAACAATATAGTATCAACGAACAATCCTTTATGGCCGGATTTGTCGAGCGTCAACCATAGGTCATAATCATCATATCTTTTAAAATACTCATCAAAAAATGGTTTAGCACTAGACCTTACAAGGCTCATTGTTGATATGTTATAAAAATATCTGAACCAAGAAAAATTGTTAACAGGAATAATATTGCTTCGGTTTTGATTATAAAGAACTCTATTTATGTAAAACTTTCCAAACGCCCAAGCATACTTGCTATCTTTCAAGGCTAGATAAAGTTCGGAAATAGCATTAGGTCTCAGCTCAATGTCGTTATCACAGAAAAATATATATTCACCCAATACTTTTTCTATCCCCCTATTTCTAGCCCAAGCTGCTCCTTTTAGTTTTTCATCCTTAATTGTGATTATCTCAATATTCTGATATGTCTGCTTTTTAATAAATGGAATACATATCAATTCATCGGCTGGCCTATAAGGAATTATAACACTAATTAAAGGTGTTTTTTTTTACACGCTTCAATATGCTTATTCACTCCAACCTTATTTTTACATTCCTTTCCGCAATAAGGGCATTTAAGTTCGTTTATCGGTTCGTTAATCTTTACCGGCTCAAATTCAGCTTCTTCCATTTTAAATCCCTCGCCCTTAAGTATCATTTCCTCAGCTCTTTCAGGGGAAACCTCTACAACTCGGCCAAAACGATTTTTTATTAACATAATTTTGTTGATTAGTTTTATAAGAGGGGCGAAAAATCACCCCTCCTAAAAGCTAGGCAGCAATCAGAATATCAACTAACTCACGAGCGCCTTCAGCGAAGGTCTTAATACCATACAAAGTCCACAGAATATACTCAGTCCCTAAACGGGTAGTGCCATCGGTGTTCTTCGGCAGGTCAAGAACTTCAACTCTCGGCTCTTGCTGAACGACAAGAGTAATAGCGCCTTTCTTACCCCCAACCCAATGGGTGGTGGAAGTAGTGGAAATGGTAGAGGTAGACAGGTTATTGGAACGATATATTTCAACATCCAAAATCTTACCCTGATAACCACTCACAACAGAGCTATCTTGAACCTTATAGCCGTTAGAAGCCATATACTTCTCAAGAATGGTGTAATACTTGTTCGGGTCAACGACCAAGAAGAAATCACCATCATTGTAAGCACCATTGACTTCGAGCTTAGACTTCATCTGCTCTAATACATCCAGAACATTAGAAGTGGTAAGAACAATCGGCTGTCCGTCAGCCTTAGTCCCGTCAACATCCAGATAATCTACCTGTAAGCCGGCATTGGCATATTCAGCCAAAACAGCCGTGTCGATAGTAGACATCAACAGATAAGCGGCACGATTCTTCATCTTGCCTTCCAGGGAAACATACATCTGCTTCTGGTCTAAGCGATCAACATAGAAGCTCGCATATTTCGCCTGATTGACTAACAGATATTCGTCAGTAGTCGCAATATCAGTAGTCGCTACAGCGGAGCTGGTAGCATTACGGGTATAAGTGCCAACAGACAAGTCGCCGTTATACGGCTTATGAAAAGTATCGCCATCGGCAGCCTGGAACTGAAAGTTACAGATAGAACGGGCGACTAACTTCTTCATAGCCAATGTTTGGACATCAGAAGCCCAAACTTCTCTAATAAAATTGCTAAGAGTATTAGCCACAAAATTATTGGTTAACGCCTAGAGTTTAATTGCTCTAAAAACTTCTTCTTGATTTCAGGATTTTCCTTAATAAGTTTTACATCATCGGGATTTTCCAAATCAAGAGAAGAAACATCAACGCTAGAAACAGAACGTTTCTTACCTTTAGGGATAGCTTTTTCAGCCTTCCTTTGATTGATAACCGTTTCTAATCCTGCGCTGAATATTGGATTTTTAAGAGCCTCTAGTGCGGTTATGCCTGCCCCCTTGGCATATTTTCTAATCTCGGAAATATCGTCATCAGTTAAAGAAGGGTTAACCTGCTTTAATTTGATTTCTTCTACTTCCTCTCTGACGGAGTTAATCTCGTCAGCAGTCTGGGGCTTAGACACTTTTTGACGCTTGAGCTGTCTTTTTTTCCACTCTCTTAAATCGTGTAATTCCTTGGTGGTTTTAGTCAGCTTTTCTTTTAGGGCTTCGGACTCGTCAACTTCCTCGCCCTCTTCCTCGGATTCTTCCTCTTGGGTTGCCTCCTCGGATTCTTCTTGAGTTTCCTCCTGCTCGTTTTCATCAAGTTGAGCATCTTGCTTTTTTTCATCTTCCATAGAGTTGTTTATTACTGGCTCTGGCGACCAGTCGTTATATTATTATTATAGCACACTAGTCATTTCGGTCGGCTTCTTTTTCTTCTTCTGTCTTTTCTTCTCTCTTAGGAGATACTAAAAACTGGAACATTCCGGCTAACTCACGAAATACTAGACCCTTGATATCTGGGTCAATGTCGGTTTTTTTATCCACAAGCCGGTATTGGCAAAGCTGGACTAAAAACCATTCTTTCAATTCATTGTTAAGCGGGTTCTGAAAGGTTTCTTGGATTCTGGCGGCTCTATCTAACAAAGTCTTTTCATCTTCCCTTGAATTTGGGTCAAAGGCTTTAATGGTATCCTTCTCGCATTTATCATCAA
>JAKANV010000074.1 GCA_021823605.1 bacterium
AGATTATTATTCTTCTCTCTGGCCTTTTTATTTGTAATCGCAGGGTGCAGCGGCAAGAATGGAGCAACCGGACCGCAGGGGCCTGCAGGAACGAATGGATCCAACGGTTCTCAGGGGCCGCAAGGCGCTCAAGGTATAACGGGTCCGACCATGCCTGAGATTCAAAGTTTATCTGTTCGAGGGTTACCAGCAAAACCTGGCAACAATATTACTACAACAGTAATTGCCCAGAGTGCACAAGGTCTTGCTCTTACCTATACTTGGACAACCTCATCAGGCTGGACAATAGCTACAGGAAGTAACATATCCATAGCAACAATCACAGCCCCTGGCACCTATGTTGCAAGCGGTACGGCAACGGTCGAGGTATCGGACATGCAAGGTAGATATGCAATAGGTATAATGGCACTATTCACAGAAGGCAACAGTATACCTGTCATAAACAGCATAGATATATATCCACAGCCTGTATACACATCGGCGAACCTTGTGTGTGGTGCGTATGACTCCGACGGAGACAATCTGAGCTATATATGGAATATAGGTGGTTTAGATGTTACGACTGGCAGTAACGCGACTTGGTATTCTCCTGGCATACCCGGATATTATAAAGTAAATATAAGCGTAAGAGACGGATATGGTGATACAGTAACGGGGACAAGCTCTATTTCAATAGCGAGTGCCAGTCCGTGGCCAAGATTCAGGAGGGATATACAAGCAACAGGATTGAGTCCTATAGATACAAGTTCTACAACGGGCGCACTTGTATGGACGTACTCTACGGGGAACCAAATACACTCTTCACCTGCCATAGCAGCAGACGGCACTATTTATATCGGCTCAGATGATCGCAATCTTTATGCAATAAATCCTGACGGATCTTTAAAGTGGACATATACTACAGGAGGTTTGGTACGTTCTTCACCAGCCATAGGTTCTGATGGTACGATCTATGTGGGAACGGGAAACGGCTCGGGTGATGGCAATTTTTATGCAATCACTCCAACCGGTGGACTCAAATGGAGCTATACTACGGGTGACTGTGACGACTCATCACCGGCAATAGGTGCTGATGGCACTGTCTATGTGGGGTCGATCAATGGGAATTTATACGCACTCAATTTTACCAATGGTTCTTTAAAGTGGACATATACTACTGATGGTATCTCGGGGGCATCTCCAGCAATAGATACAGATGGTACAATTTATGTAGGTTCATTTTATGGCAATCTTTATGCAATATATCCAAATGGTTCTTTGAAATGGACGCATTACATAGGAGGTAATATAGCGTACTCATCACTTGCAATAGGCGTTGATGGTACAATCTATGTAGGTTCCTACGATCATAACCTTTACGCTATTAGCTCTACAGGTTCTTTAAAATGGAAGTATACCACAGGCTATTATATTAATTCCTCACCGGCGATCGGTGCAGACGGTACGATCTATGTGGGGTCAGAGGATGGTAATCTTTATGCGATCAACCCCAATGGCGGACTCAAATGGAGCTACACAACAGGATTTATAGAGGTCTCCTCGCCCGCGATCGGGGCGGATGGCACGATCTATGTCGGGTCAGTGGATATTGCGGGTGACCTTTATGCGCTTAATCCAAATGGCACTCTTAAATGGAAATATGCAGCAGGTGGTGCGGGTTCTTCTTCACCAGCCATAGGCGCCGATGGAACAATATATGTAGGCTCAGATGATCATAATCTTTATGCGATACATTGAGTTCAATAGTTAGATTAAGCTATAATGAGCAAATTTATTAAGTAAGAGAATATTTTGGTTTTAATGGAAGAAACATATAGAATCCAAAATTTAGTGCTTAAATATATTCCTTCTCTAATACGGCTGTTTGGTTCTTCTTTTAAGTGGTCAGAAGAAGATAGGAAATTTGATAAGAAATTAAAGATTCGGGAGAAATGTCTGGAAAGACAAAAAGCAACATCTGTACAAATTCGCACCTCTTTGTATGATATGCTAATAGAAGCTGAAAACGGAAACAATTTTGCTTTGAAATTCATAAAATTCATCGACACTCTGATAAGTGAGGTGGTAAAGATACTTCCTAATTTTAAAGATAATATAAGAAAAAATATTCAGGGTACTATAAATAATTTGGATGATTGGAACTATTTGAATCCAATTGGAGAATTGGCCTGTTTAAAAAAATTGCTCGATTCTAAGAGATATATTTTGGAAGAAATTGAATGCTCTTTTGAGAATGGTAAAACAAAAGATTTTTTATTTTCAGAAACATCGAAAAATTCCCAAGTAATGGTGGAAGTTTTAAATATCCATTCGAGATTTGAAGTAAACGGAGAATTTCTAGATATAAAAAAACACTTATTTGATAAAATAATCGAAAAGGTAAATAGTGAAACTGTAAATATTTATTCTAACAAATATTCAAATTCTCTTTTATTTATACCAGTGGTTTGGCATATAAAAAAAGAATCTATGCAAGAATATTATGAGTTCTTTAAGAAATTCAATGATTCGTTAGGAAAAGAACTTGGTTTAGATTATGCAATTTGTGGATTTTGTTCATACTTAATAATAAATGATGTTTTTGATTTGGAGAAATTAGTTCTTTGATTGATAGGATCAATTTTCTTAGAAAGGAACAGAGTTCATACATTACGCAGCGGTAAAGGCGTTAAGATTATAACGGCATGTAGTCCTGTTTTCGGGGGAAACCCCCTGACCCAAGCCCTGTTTCTGCAATGAAGAATCATAACTCCCTTCGACCCATCCCCCGGATGGGTACCCCCGCCCTTACCTGAAGGAGGATAACGCTGGAGCCTATCCGCAGAAGCGGCTAAGAACTGGGGCGCGTTGAGACAGTTCACAGAAGGTGCTGTATAAAAATTGTAACTCCCTTGTTTTCCCTCTTATGTAAGCGGGATAATGCAGACGAGAAAACAACCAAGTTTAAAAAATCGGTGGATGCTTCTTCTGTCCCGTGCCGATTCATTCTTTAAAACATTCATCGGTCGTTTACGGGTTTTTCAGAACATAATCGTGAGGGCCGATCCGCCGGAAGAGACAATAACCAGAATGGATCTCGAAAGTGAATCTGTAGAACATATCGATACTTGCTTCCCACCGGTTTTTGTGACCCTTCATCTTTTTGACTCTGAGCGAAGGGTGATGAATATTATCAAGGAAGAGCTTGATCTTGTTTTCAAATTTTTCTTGAGTAGCTTTCGGGAGCCGTTGATAATCTTCTTTGAAAACATCCGTGCGGATGATTTTCATTTTTTGAGGTCTGAGAGAAAGTCTTCCAGAGAATCAAACGATTTTATTTTCCCAGCTAATATTTCTTTGTCAGCCCTGGCTTCAGCTTTTTTCCAATCGAAGTTTTTAAAGTAGGGCGGTAATGTCAAAGCGTATTTGATCAATTCCTTTACCACCGCTTCGGTAGTTTTTTTGGGGGAAAGTTTTTTATACTTTTTTATTTCCCTGAGAACGTTATCCGGCAAAGTTATTGTTAATGCACGCGTTTCCACAATCCATCTCCTTTATCTACTTACAAAATAACATACGGTTTATTTATAAGTCAACCTCAAAAGAGCCGGGGG
>JAKANV010000075.1 GCA_021823605.1 bacterium
CACGATAAGGGATAACGATAACACCCACCTTCTTATCTAATTCTTTATCTTTATAGGTAAACTTTGTTCCCGAAAAAGTAGAAATATCTATTTTTTCCTCAGTAGCAGCCAAGTCCAAATGCGTTTTTATATTTTGTTCTATTTCTTTAACCTGATCAGCGTAAAGCTTTTTACTTACCGTGACCTGTAGAGCAGCATGGACTTGTCTTGCTTTAGCATCATATTTTACCGTATCGGGATTGAAGTATATGCTGTATGGATCATTGGCGTTGATATCAAAATATTCATATTGAGACCAAGTTCTGGGAACTATGAATTTAAAAGCGCCGAACTCGTCTTTAGCCTTATACTCAGTCCAAGGATTTTCTTTGAAGTCTTTTAACTGCTGGTCATAAGAGTCTTTCGCTTCTTTGTCCTTTTTTTCGACAGCTTTAGCCACTACACCATTTATATAATCCTGGGTTTTGCCCGCCTTACCTTTATAAACAAGGACAAATATTAGAGAAATTAGCAGTAAAAAACCTAAAACCCCAAGAGCTATCTGATAAATTCTTGTTAGATTTGTCGCCCCTCCGTCAAACATTGGCCCGGGATTCACAGGATTTGGGGATTCGGCTGGACCCATAGGACCAGTCGGATTTACCGGCTCACTTGGACCTCCGGCCATTGGATCCATAGGGTTAAAGTCTTCATTCATAGCTGATTGCTCCCATTGGACAGCTGTCTACAACTTCATTTAAATCGCACTCATCACAAGCGTCTTTTTTTACATGTGATTTAAAGTCTGCACCAATTTCAAAACATTCCGGACAAAGGCTCGCACATGTTGCACAACCGGTACATAAGTTCTCGTCTACTTTCAGCTTCTTTGACATTTTTAAGTATACTCCCTCGTATTGTTACCTAAATAAATAATAGATACTATTGCCCTACTTGTAAAGCATTAATTACTTAGGTCTGGCCTTCTTTTCTTTGTGAGCTTTCCCGCTTGATCTTTACGCCACTTTTCTATCGCGGCATGATTCCCGGATAACAGAACTTCCGGAACTTTCAATCCTTCGTATTCTCTCGGGTTAGTATAATGCGGATACTCAAGCAGATTTTCCTCGAAAGACTCCTCGTCGGTCGACCCCTCACCACCTAAAACTCCGGGGATAAGTCTGGCAATGGAGTCGATGATGGCTGCAGCCGCAACTTCACCACCCGAAAGGATAAAGTCGCCAAGTGAGATTTCCGCATCAACCAAACTTCTCACTCTTTCATCAAACCCCTCATAATGACCACAAACAAACGTAATATTCTTTTTCTTTGATAGTTTCTTTGCTTCGGTTTGACTGTATTTTTTGCCTTTTGGCGTCATAAGTATCACGAATGTATCGGGGTTCTCAATCCGGACTTTCCTTATTGCCTCACCCAAAACGTCTACCTTCAAAACCATCCCAGCGCCACCGCCATATGGCGTGTCATCAACCTGTTTTCTTGTTCCCAATCCGAAATCACGAAGATTGTAAGACTTAATCTCGATTGTTTTGGCTTCTATGGCCCGACCGAGAATACTATAATCGCTCAAGCTTTCTACTGTTTCCGGGAAAAGTGTTATTACATTAAATTTCATAGTTTTATTTTAACAAAAAAAGCCACGAGTGTGGCTTTTTTCTTAATTTTTTCTCTTTTTAGAGGTCTAGGTCTGCCATTGGTTCTTCTTTAGTTTCTTCCTCAGCTGGTGCCTCTTCTACCGTCTCTTCTTTGGCTTCTGCTTCAACTGCCGGTTCTTCCTGTCTTTCTGCCCTTTCAGGCCTCTGTGAACCTTCAGGCTCAACTATTTTTAAGTTAACTCTGGAGTCATTCTTTGCGCCCAAAACTCGAAGTAGCGTTCGGATAGATTTAGCAGTTTTACCTTCTTTTCCGATGATTACACCCATATCAGCCGGGTCTACTGTGAGCTCGAGTAAAACACCTTTTTCATCAATGCTTCTTTCTACCTTCACTGCGTCTTTGTTTGATACAATTTCCTTTACAACGTACTCAACGAATTCCTGATCTTTCTCTTTTGCCATCTTGGCCTCCTTCCCTTTCGGGATTTAATATTTTTTTAATTAATATTATTCAGTTTTTTCTTCTTTGACTTCTTCAGCCGGTTCCTCTTTTGGCTCTTCGGCAGGTGTTTCCTCAGCCTTTTCTTCCTTCACTTCCTCAACTGGAGTTTCTACCGCTTCTTCGGCCGGCACTTCTGCTTCTGTACCCTCTTCGGCTTTTTCTTCTGCCTTAGGTGCTGCAGGTTTTGCTTCAGTTTCTTCCTTCTTCTTTGGTGCTTTTTTCTTCTCGGTTATTTTCACCCATTTAGGAAGTTTTATACCTTCTTTTTTCAGCAATTTTGCCAAAGTATTAGAGGGCATGGCTCCTTTATCGAACCAAGCTTTTAGCTCGTCTTGTTTTACCTGTAGCTCTTTTGTATGTGGGTTATACCAACCCAATATTGAAATAAACTTGCCTTGTACTGCTCGTTTTGATTCCGCTACTACGATTCTATAGTGTGCCTGCTTTTTCTTACCGACACGGGTTAATCTGATTACTACCAATCCTGCTCCTTCTCGATTTAACTGATTTATTGATTTGAACTAATTATAGTCAATATGTGCCCAAAAGTCAATTGAAATGTTAACTAGACCTCTGTCAATTTCAGCGAGTACACTTGCGAGACGTGGTTGTCATCCATGGAGACGCCATAGATAATGTCGGACTTTTTCATTGTTTCTCTGTTGTGAGTGACAATTACAAACTGTGTTTTATGTGAGAGTGTCTTCAGTATTTTAAGGAATCGCTCTGTATTTGTTTCGTCCAATGATGCGTCCACTTCATCAAGCACACAGAATGGACTTGGATTTACGGAAAGAATCGCAAATAGCAAAGCAATCGATGTTAGGGCTCTTTCGCCACCCGACAAACTATTCAAAGACTGGTTTTTCTTCCCTGGCGGTGTAGCTCCGATTTCTACTCCGAAGTTCCCTTCTTCATCTGTTTCCAGATTCAGTGTTGCATTGCCGCCATTAAATAAAATCTTGAAATATTTAGTAAACTCATCTGATATCCTGGCAAAAGTTGTTTTGAACTGGGTTTTTATCCTTATATCCAGCTCACCAATAATCTTTAAGATGTCTGTTTTGGCTTTTTCGAGATCACCAAGCTGCTCGTTTAACTTGCCAACTCTCGTCTCTAACTCTTCAAACTCTTCCTTTATAAAGTGATCTATCTCGCCAAGCGCATACATATCCTTGCGAAGTCTTTGTATCTTTGGCATCAGATGTTCCACGTCCTCAGCTGAGCTAGATTTTGCACTCAAGATTTCTTTATAGAATTCCTCACCAAGAAACTCATGAATTTCGGACTTTAAATCGTCGCTCTTTGTTTCAATCCTTGCCAGTTCTACCATCACGGAATTAATTTCGTCTGCAATCCTTGAAATCTCCGTTCTTTTTGCTTTCTCATCTTCTAAAATCTTAGAGTAGTCTCCGCTGACGCTCTGACCTTCCAATTTTTCCAGTTCAGTTTTTAATGAATCAATTTCAGTTTCTATTTTTTCTT
>JAKANV010000076.1 GCA_021823605.1 bacterium
AAACCGAGCGTGCCGGGGTCTGGAGTAGCATTTCTAATGGGGAAAAGAAGATTGTAATCGGTTCCCGAAGCGCGCTTTTCCTTCCGTTTAAAAACTTAGGATTGATTGTCATCGACGAGGAGCACGAAACAAGCTACAAACAGGATAAAAATCCCAAGTATCAAACATCTGAGGTAGCCGAAAAAATCAGTGAAATTACGGGGGCAAGTTTAGTACTTGGCAGCGCGACTCCATCACTTGAATCATTTTTTTATTCGAAAGTAGGAAAATATTATCTTCATAAAATTCAGGAAAGATATATCCAGGAAAAAATGCCCGAAACCTTCATCGTAGATATGAGGAATGAATTTAAATATGGTAATAAATCAATTCTTTCAGAGAGACTGCAAGAGGAAATAAAGCAGGTTTTAGATGATAAAAGGCAAGTTGTGCTCTTCATGAATAGAAGAGGATTCTCCACCTTTGTCTCTTGTCGTGACTGCGGTTATATAGTCAACTGTCCTAGATGTGATATACCTCTCGTTTATCATGATTCCCCGCGTCAAACCGGCCTTTTCTGCCATCATTGCGACTATAAAACTACGGTGCCAAAGGTATGTCCGGAATGCAAATCTCACGCTATAAAGTACTTCGGCAAAGGGACCCAAAAGATTGAGTCTGAAATCAAGCATTTTTTCCCAAAAGCGAGGGTAAAAAGGATGGATGCTGACTCTGTAAAAAAAGATCACAAGAATATCTATGAAGAATTCAAAAACAAAAACTTCGACATACTCATAGGCACACAAATGATAGCTAAGGGCTGGGATCTGCCCGAGGTAGATCTAGTTGGCGTAATAAGTGCTGACAATATGCTCAATCTCCCTGATTTTCGCGCCTCCGAACACTCCTTTTCTCTTATAGCTCAGGTGTCAGGAAGAACGGGCAGAGGGTCAAAAAGAGGTCGAGTTATACTGCAGACTTATAACCCCGACAATCCTGTTCTTTCAATGGCCGCTAAGCACGACTATGAGGCCTTCTATAAGAGTGAACTACCCAAGAGAAATGAGCTTTCTTATCCTCCGTATTCTCAACTAATTCATCTTTTGTATTCTAACAAGGATCCCGAAAAATGCGAGAAAGAATCACATGCCCTGAGTAAAGAAATTACTCAGAAAATAATTAATGGCAATAAAAATATAATCTTGGTCGGTCCCTCCCCCGCATTTCTGCCAAAAATCAATAATTTGTACCGCTGGCAGATACTTTTGAAGATTGGCGCAGATGAAAATCTTGATGAGATAGCCAAAAAAATGGTAAAATATGTACCTAAAGGCTGGAAAATAGATATAAACCCTGTTGGAACAATATGAAAAAAGTAGAAATCATCACTTCCCCCAACCCGATTCTAAGGAAAAAGGCAAAGGAAGTAGAAAAAATTGATGTAAACGCAATGGAAATCATAGAAGATATGATTCTAGCTTTGGAATCTTCTGAAATTGAAGGATTAGCTATCGCAGCACCTCAAATAGGTAAAAGTGTAAGAATAATTATAGTTCGCGTTCGAGAACAAAGAGACAAGGAAGGAAAAATTATCCAAAAAGCTATCCCCTTGACAGCTTACATTAATCCTAAAATAACAAGGTTCTCAAAAGAAAAGGTATCCATTGAGGAGGGGTGCCTGTCCTGTCCAAATCTTTATGGAGAAGTTGATAGACCCAAAAAAGTCCGTCTTGAGGCAAAAGACATCAAAGGGAAAAAGATTAAGATTAATGCTTCGGGCTTGCTTGCAAGAGTTTTCCAGCATGAAATAGATCATCTTGATGGAATCCTATTCATAGACAAGGTTATAGATAAATCAAAAATCAGAGAGATTGACCCAGTTGAGAGAGAGAAAGAAAAAAGTAAGAGAAGAAGCCAAAATGAAAAATCTTAAACTTGCCTTTGCCGGTGGCGGACCATTTGCTGAACCAATCTTTGCTAAATTAGTGGAAGATTTTGACAATTTGACCCTAATTTCAAAAGAAGATAAGCCAAGCGGAAGAGGCGGTAAAACAGAGAAATCAGCCATAAAAACACTGGCTGAGTCTAAAAATATTCCTATATATGAGCCAAAGAATAAAGTTGAGCTTGAAGAAATCATAAGCCGAATTAAGCCAGATTTAGTGGTTGTAGTTTCACTTGGCATTATCATCACTGAAAATACCCTGAAAATACCCAACTATGGCTTTTTAAACGTTCACTTTTCTCTTCTCCCTCTTTATCGCGGCCCTTCACCAGTTCAAGCCACGATTCTCTCGGGTGATAAAAGAGGTGGGTTTACGATTCAAAAAGTAGTACCAGAAATAGATGCCGGAGACATTATTTACAAACAAGAGATTGATTTAAGTGGTGGCGAGACGACTCAGAGTCTAGGCAAAGAATTGTCAGATTTAGCGGCATTAAAGATTGCAGATATAATCCAAAGCTACATTAGCGGCAATATTACTCCCCAACCGCAAGAACAAGCAAAAGCCATGTTCTCCAAAATGATTAAGAAGTCTAATGGGAAAATAGATTGGTCAGAATCTGCTGAAATAATTGAACGAAAGGTGAGAGCTTATACTTCCTGGCCAAGCGCCTATACCTACTGGAACGGCAAAATGCTGAAAATAATTGAGACTGATATATTAAGTCAGGATTCCGGTGAAAGAATAGGAACATTTCTCGACCTCGGCGATAAAAAATGTGGTGTACAAACAGGTAATGGAATCTTGGTTATTAAAAAACTTCAGCTAGAAGGCAAAAAACCGCTAAACGTTAGCGATTTTTTGCTTGGTAACTCTAAAATTATTAATGAAGTTTTAAGTTAACGAGCCAAAACTTCCTGTATTTTCTTGACTACGTCCATTGGTGTAAACTGGCTTTTAACTATGTAGTCTTTCGCACCTAATGCCTTTGCTCTTTTTAAGTGATCTTCCTGAGCCAGATTACTCATAACCACAACCGGTGTAGAGTTTATAGCATCGTCATCTCGAATCGCCTCAAGAACTCCAAAACCATCCATTTCCGGCATAATAATGTCTAGAAGTACAAGGTCCGGCTCAAAGCTTTTTATTTTTTCGACACCAACCGCTCCGTTTTCGGCAACTTCAACATCATAGCCTTCAAGATTCAGTTTTGTCTGATACATCTTAGCTATAAATCTATCATCTTCTATGATGAGAAGCTTTTCCTTTTTTTCACCTTCCATTTTTCCTCCAAGGTAAAATGATTACTTTCAACTAATATTAACACCGGGAAACAAAATCAACAAGTAATTTTTATTCTCCCATCCTGATTTATCATTTTTCCCTTTACTGTGAATCCGCTTGCTTTGACATGCCCGCCTCCTCCAAGTCTCCTAGCTAAGGAGGAAACATCTACCTTCTCATCTCTAGTCCTTAAAGATACTTTCAAAATTCCTTCTTCTGTTTCCGTAATAAA
>JAKANV010000008.1 GCA_021823605.1 bacterium
ATTGGTAAAGCATGAGGCCTACTGCTGCGGAGAATCTTGGATCATAAACCTTATCGACCATTCCCTTTAAATTATGTGGCTTGCCAATTACACAGGGTAACTTAAGTACATTTTTAGCTACCGCGTTGATATCTTCAAGCTTCGCGCCGCCTCCAGAAAGGATTGCCCCCGCAGGAAGCTGACCATCCCGTTTAATTCTGCGTAGCTCATTCTTAATCATATTAAACATTTCATTTAATCTAGCCTCAATAATCTCAGCGACATGTCTTCTGGGTATAATGCCTTCTTCATTCATATCAATCTCAGACAAGTCTATTTTTTCTCTTTCAGGCACTGCTTTTGGTAAGGATGTACCATACTTAAGTTTAACTTTTTCAGCAACGTCTATAGAGGTGCGAAGACCGATAGCAATATCATTCGTGATATGTGCTGATCCTACCGGTAAAACACTCGTATAAAGCGGTTTCTCGTCCTCATAAACTATTATTCCTGTAGTGCTTGCCCCAATGTCGATCACTACACAACCAAGCTCTTTTTCTCTCTTCGAAACCACTGCTTTAGACATTGCCAGTGGTGCTGCAATAATATCTTCTATAACTATACCGGCTTGAGAAACTGACTTTTTTAAATTTTTTACTGCTGGCTGGGAAACTGTCACAATCTGAACTTCCCCTTCCAGTCTAATTCCGGTCATCCCAATCGGATCTTTGACGCCTTCCTGGCCGTCTACACTATATATACGAGGTATAACATGCAAAATTTCTTTATTCGTAGGTATCTGTACTGCCTGAGCAGCCTCATCAACTCTTACAGTATCCTCAAATGTTACTTCTTGATTAGCTTTTCCAACGGCTACCACACCCTTAGAATTAAACGAAGATATATGGCCTCCGTTGATATTGATAGTGGCTGAGTCTAACTGCACCCCGGCCATTCTTTCAGCTGTTTCCATACTCTCGGAAATACCGCTCACAGTTTCCTCTATCTCGGTAACTATACCCTTTCGAACACCTGTATTAAAAGAGGTGCCGACGCCAATAATATTAAGTTCACCTTCTTCATCAGCCTTCCCTACAACAGTTGTTATTTTGAAGCTGCCGATGTCGAGTCCTACAAATATTTCTTCCTTTTTAGCCATGCTGCGAATTAATTTAGTTTAATTTTATTACTAAATGATTATAACTTGAATTTATGAGCTTGCCAAGGGGTCTATTTTTGACTCCCGGTTGTCAATATTTCATAGCCCTTTTTCGTTACAACAATCGTGTGCTCAAAATGAGCACTCATTCCACCATCCACAGTTCTATATGTCCAACCGTCAGGATCAATTTCAAGTTCAAAGCTTTTCTCGGCAATCATCGGCTCTATAGCTAAAGTCATGCCTTCTTCTAAAACTGGCCCCGTCTTTTTCTTTCCGAAGTTTGGTATAGTCGGCTCTTCGTGAATGTTTTGGCCAATTCCATGACCGGCAAGACATCTGATTACTGAGAATCCCCTATCTTCAATATATTTCTGAATTTCATATGACGCATCGCCAAGATACGCACCCGCCTTCACTTTTTTTACACCTGCAAAGAAAGATTTTCTGGCAACCTCCTCTAACTTCTTTTTTAATGGGCTAATCTCACCAACACCAAAAGTAATAGCCGCATCAGTATAAAGACCCTTATGAAGTACCCCAAAATCCAACGAAACGAGATCCCCCTCCTTAATTATCTTCTTGTCAGAGGGAAGACCGTGAACAATCTCGTCATTTAGAGAGGTAATAATATTGGAAGGGAAGTCAAGATACCCCTTGAATGCGGGTTTTACCTTATACTTCAAGCAAAGTCGACCAACATACTTATCAATCTCCATCGTCGTAACCCCGGGTTTTGCAAAATCTTTCGCACTTTCCAAAATGGCGGCTAAAATGTGGCCGCCTTCTCTCATTATTTCAATTTCCTCTTTGGTTTTAACACTTATCATTTTGCTAATATAGGCTCGTAATGCTTGTCTAACTCTTTGAATACTCTCTCCGTCACCTCATCATATGTGCCAATACCTTCTATTTCGATTAGTTCCCCCTTTTCCTTGAAATAGTTAATTACCGGTTGAGTATCTTTCTTAAATATCCCAATTCGCTTTTTTATGACATTAACATCTGTATCATCTCTCCTGAGCTCAAGTTTGGTTCCGCATTTTGGGCAATCTCCCTCACCTACCTTCATATACTCACAGTTTGGACAAACATATCTCTTTGACAGACGCTCTAACGACTCTTTTTCATTAATTAATATATTGAGAGCAACTGTATTGAAATCGTACTTATCCGACAGATTTTTATAAATACCTAATTGTTCCTTATTCCTTGGAAAGCCATCAAAAAGTATTCTTTCATCTCCGTGCATAGCGTTTATTTTTTCTGCAATTATAGGTTCAACAACTTCTGCCGGAAATAGTTTGCCGGTATCATAATATTTACCTATTTCAGTGTCTGTTTTAGCCTTTTCTCTTAAAAGCTGTCCAACAATAATGTCGGTAAATTTGCCATATCTTTCTTTTACTCTTTCGCCCTGAGTTCCTTTACCTGATCCCTGCATGCCAAAAAGAATTAACACTTCTCTCATTTAGATATTTCCTCCCAAACTTTATCTTCTGTTTTTTTCATTATATCATAATCTTTTTTATTTTCATGGTCGTAGCCAAAAAGATGCAGGGAGCCGTGAATTAATGTTTTCAGGATCGCATCTGAGAGTTTTTCTGAGGTTTCCTTGAATTCATCAATTAAATCTATATGAAGTAAAATGTCACCCTCATCCTCGTAATCGAATGAAAGCACGTCGGTGGGTTTGTCAATCTTTCTATATTTGAGATTTTGCTTTTGAATTTCTCTAGCGTCTACAAAAGCAATATTAATCTTCTTTGCCTTATCTAGGGTATCAAAAACGGCCTTCACCGCTTTTTCTATCTCCACCTTGGTGAGGCCGCTTTTATGAAAATCCCCAACTACATTTATGTTAGCCATTGGCTTTGTCAATCTCCTCCTGCACTACCTTACGAACCAACTGACCATCGGCACTCTGGCCTGTTTCCCTCATCACCATTCCCATAATTTTACCGAAATTAAGATCATCACCTGAATCTTTAATTTTTGCCTGGACAATAGCCCGAATTTCTTCCTCACCCATTTTTTCCGGTAAATAAGCTTCAATTATTTCGAGTTCTTTTTTTTCCTGCTCCGCTAAATCTTCTCTACCGCCTTTTTTGAATTGCTCAATTGAATCTTTTCTCTGCTTGCTTTGGGTATTTAAAACCTTCATGGCATCTTCTTCAGTCAACTCTCCTTTAGCAGCTATTTCTGCATTTTTTAGCGCTGTCTTTAGCATTCTTAAAACAGACAGCTTAAGTTCCTCATGATTTTTAAGCGCCTGCTTCAAGTCATTATCTATTTGATCGAGTATCCCCAAGTTAAAATCCTTTATATAGTTGCTGCTTGATTTTGTAATCCTTACGAGCTTTTTTTCGGATTGCTATTTCGCGCTGTTCTCTTTTTGAAAGCGCTTTTGAGTGATATTGTTTTTTCCTCGCTGTGGTTAATGTCCCACTTTGCATAACTTTTCTGTTAAATCTTCGCATAAGATTTTCGAAAGTCTCTTTGTCTTTTCTGATGACAGTCTGCAAAAGTCTTCACCTCCTTCGGTGTTTTTTAATTTTTGAAACCTCATAATAGCACGGTTTTTGCCTTAAATCAAGACTATTTCTTATATACGATTACTCAATCTTTCACCACCAATAACATGTAAATGCAGGTGCTCAAAGTCAGCCTGTGCATCATGTCCGGTGTTTATAATCGTCCTATACCCGCTTTCTTTAATACCTTTTTCCTCCGCCGCTTCCCGCGCCGTAATAAGCAACTTGCCCAGAAACTCTTCCGAATCTTCAATCTTGTTCAAAACAACATGGCTCTTTGGGATAACCAGAACATGAACCTTGGCTACCGGCTTAATATTCTCAATAACCATTATATCGTCATCTTCATAAAGATATGTTGCCGGAAGTTTGCCATCAGCAATCTGGCAAAAAATACAACCTTCTTCTCTTATTTTTTCCATATTCTATATATAGCACTTTTTTGTATTTATTCAAAATCCGACTATCGAAGATAAAGCGAGAATGAGATGAGCGAAGATTTTGAAAAGAATGTTGTCTGAGCGAGAGCGAGTTCATTTTTTCAAACCTGAGCAAATTGAAATTCGACACTTTATCGCCGCCCTAGTCGGCAGTTTTGCTCAACTTTTGCTGCCAAAAGTTGAAATAATAATCTTGACAAAAAATCACTTTCGTTGAAAAAAGTATTGACAAAGATTCTCCCTTATGCTATAATCTTCCCGTTCCTGAGAAATCAGGGATTTTGTTTAGAGGGTAGAAAGGTGGTAGTAAATACCAAATGCGTAATAAAATACTTGCCTTCATGGTAGGGATACCAATGATAGCAAGCACTACTCAGGCAATAGCTCAGCCTACAGAAATCCCAAAAACAGAAAAAGAAAACGTAATAAAAATCGAAAAAACAATTGCAATTCCTCCTCTGAATCCTTCAAAGGATGAGATTGCACAAGAACAAATAGCTCAGCGTCAAGCCGAGTTAGCAAAACAAGAAGCGCTAGAAGAGGCTGAAGCTGCCAAAACTGCTGTAACAACCGTAACTCAGGTTGCTACACAGGCAGTTAGCTACAACGTAGAGCAGTGGAGACCTATAGTTGCCAAGTATCCTTGGCCGGTAGATCAAGCCATGCTTGTTCTAGCTAGAGAGTCTGGTGGTAACCCGCGAGCCGTATCTAAAACTGATGACCATGGTCTGTTCCAGATCCATGGTGGTCTAGCCACATACGGTGAGAAAATCTACGATCCAGAGTTTAACGTAGCGTTAGCTTATAACAACTACTACAAAACTCGAGGATGGAGACCTTGGTACTCAGTACAAGGAATCCTCTGGTAAAAATAGCCGTTACGGCGCTAAAAACCTCCCATTTGGGAGGTTTTTAGTTTGCTATAATTTCGTTTTCTTCCGTCCCCTTGATTTTAACCCTAACAATCTGATTTGTGATATCTTTTTGGGATTTTTTAATGACTTTTATATAGTTCGGGGTAAATCCTGAATAATGGCCGTTTTTCTTTTGTTCGAATAATACTTCAACTTCTTCACCAATACAGCTTTTGAGGATTCTTTGCCTAATTCTCGCCTCTAATTTCTGTAGTTTTACAGCCCTTTCTTTCTTAACTTTCTCGCTTATTTGCCCATCCATTTTGGCCGCTCTTGTGCCTTCACGGGGCGAATACCGAAATACGTGAACTTTCAGGAGCTGTATTTTTTCTACGAATTTAATTGTTTCGGTAAGCTCCTCTTCTGTTTCGCCTGGAAATCCGACAATTATATCTGTAGTTATTTGCACTTCGGGAATAGCCTTTCGCAGCTTCGAAATTAAGCTAGAATACTGCTTGGTATTATACTTACGCCCCATATGCGTCAGAACGCTATCTGAGCCGCTCTGAAGCGAGATATGGAAGTGGGGGCATAAACGGTCATTTTGTGCCCAAAGTGCCACCAAATCGTCCGAGAAATCGTCAGGGTTGATAGAGCTTAAGCGTATACGAAGGAATGCGGTATTTTTTAGTATATTTTCTATTAAACCCGCCAATTTCGTGCCTTTATAATCGTATTTGCCTATATTCACGCCGCATAGTACAACCTCCTTAATTCCACTTTTTTCTGCTGTTTTAAGCTCCCGCATGATTTTCTCTGCCTCAAGACTATGCTCACGGCCACGAAGGTATGGAACAATGCAGTAAGAACAGAAGTTGTTGCATCCATCTTGGACCTTATACATTAATCTGGTCCGTTGTGAATAAATATTTTGTTCTTTACCGATATTTTTTATGCCATCAAATAGATTTTGTTTCTCACTATTCAAAACGACCCTTCCATACTTTTCATACTCTTTCTTCGCTCCGCAACCGGTAATGATAACTTCTTTTTGGGGATATTTACTGTTAATTTTCTTTAGAATCTTTTCCGTATCCCCCTGTGCTTTATTGGTCACAGAGCATGAGTTCAAGACAAAAATATCAGTTTCGCTCTCATTTATAGCCAGTCTAAATCCTTGGCTAATTGCGTTAGTTTTAAGAATATCAGTTTCTGCTTGGTTTAGCCTACATCCAAGCGTGGCAAAAAAGATGCTCTTTGCTTTTTTGTCTACCTTATTCATGTGAGATCCTACTCGGGCTTGTTTAGCCTTTTTGTCATTACCTTAACTACCTTCTCGTACGGAAATACTTCCTGATTACCCGAAGCCATGTCTTTTATAATGACCGTTCCATCAAAGGCCTCTCTCTGACCAATAAGTAATGTATATTCAACACCTAACTTTGAGGCAACTTTCAGCTGTTCGCCGATGCCACCCTTATCAAATCTGGCTTCAGCACCAATTCCTGCATCTAGAAGATCATTCAAAAGTTTAAAGCATTTTTTTCGAGCTTTACTGCCAAGTTGAGCAACAAATATGTTCACATTCTTTTTTTCTACAAATTCAACACCTTCTCTTTCCATCTCTTCCATGGTTCTCTCTACACCGCCGCCAAAGCCAACAGCGGGAGTTTTGCTTCCACCAAGAAGTTCAACTAGACCATCATATCGACCTCCACCACCAAGAGAGCTTTGTGCTCCGTCCTTCTCATTCCACACCTCAAAAACAGTACCCGTATAATAGTCGAGACCCCGAACAATTTTAGGATTAAGGTCATAGTTAATCTCAAGCTCATCTATGTACTCAAGAACCGTTTTAAAATGGTCATGACAGGCGCTACAAAGATTATTTATTAACTGAGGCGCCTCAGCCTGCAATACCACGCACTTCTCATTTTTACAGTCCAAAAGCCTAAGTGGATTTGTTTTATACCTTTTTTTGCAATCAGGACAAAGCTTATTCAGATTGCCGGAATAGTATTTTTTTAGAATTTTTATATACTTCGGCCTGCATATTGCACAACCCATTGAGTTAATCTGGATACTGATATTTTTAATATTCAGCTTTTTATAGATTCTAGACACTGTAGCGATAATATTTGCATCAACGAGCGGGCTTTTATCGCCAATTACCTCAAGACCCAGCTGCCAAAACTCTCTATATCTTCCTGCTTGTGGACGTTCATAGCGGAAGAAATTACTGAAATAATACAAGTTTACCGGCTGAGGCTGAGACTGCATCCCATTCTCTAGATATGCGCGTACAACCGGTGCTGTACCTTCAGGTCTTAAGGTAAGTGAGTTTCCTGATTTATCCTTAAACGTGTACATTTCCTTGCCAACATCAGTCTCTTTGCCTACGCCCCTCTCAAACAGCTTTGTATCCTCAAAGGCAGGCGTTTCAATCTTACCAAATCCAGCTTCTTCAGCCACGGTTTCAAAGACGTTTTGGACATATTTAAAATACTTCTGGTCTTCGCCCCAGATATCTTTAGTCCCTCTCGGTTTTTGTGTTATCTTTTTGCCCATACTTTTCGCTAAATTATCACATTTTTTACTTAAAATCAATGCTTATGTACGAGAATCTTTCATCGCTATACAGCGCATTTCATAGCTTTTTCTGCCACCCCATTCATTCTCACTAATATTGAATATAACATCAACATTTTTCTGTAAATTCATTCCGTCACCTGTAAACGAGAAGTAAATACCGTTGGTTTTTACTTTACCATCGGTAAAAACTAACTTTAAATGTTCGAAAGATTTACCCACTTTTTTAAATGAATCAACCTTTACATCCCTTGCAGCGAATACGGGCATCGGATTTCCCATTCCGTATGGCTCAAGTTTCTTTAAAAATCCAAAGGTTTCAGCATTTATATTATCCAATAAAGTTTCTGAATCAATTTTGTATTCAGGGGTTAAATCATCCTCTTTTATCTGGCTATCCGAGATTTCAAGTAATTTATTCTCTAGAAGTACAAAATGCTCCTTTTTGACTGTGATACCGGCGGCTCTTGCATGCCCTCCGTAACGTATCAAATACTCGGATGCTTCCTCAAGTGCCTGTATAATATTAAAGCATTTCGGCGATCTGGCTGACCCCTGGCATTCAGTCCCCTTATCTTCGCATACTATTACCGGTTTGAAGTATTTTTCGCTAAGTTTAGATGCGACTATACCCACTACACCTGCCGGCCAGTTTTCTCCTTTCAGCAAGTACAACTTTGCCTTGTCGCTCTTCTTCTCAACCTTGACGATTGCTTCTGACAATATCTTTTTTGTCAGCTCCTGACGTTCCTGATTAAACTTGTTTAAATCAAGTGCAAGCACTCGTGCTTCATTTAAATCCTTGGTCAGAAGAAGCTGGATAGATTTCTCGGCAGTTTCCAGCCTACCAGCGGCGTTTAGGCGTGGTCCAAGCTTAAACCCTATAGCATATGAATCGATGCTGTTTGGGTCCAATGCACTAGCTTCTATAAGCATCTTTAAGCCGGCTCTTTTCGTTTTCTGGAGGACCCTGAGGCCAAAATACGTTAATATTCGATTCTCACCAGTCAGAGGGACCACATCACAAACCGTTCCTAGTGAGGCAAGATCTAGAAGCCATTTCTCCTGACCACCGGTCAATTTGTCGGGAAATTCTGTATACAGAGCCTGAGCAATTTTAAAGGCTATTCCCGAACCGGAAAGTTCGTCATAGGGATATTTGCACTTTCTCTGCTTCGGATTTATAACGATTGTTTTCGGGAGCACTTCTTTACCACCCTCCTTGCGAATGCTGTGATGGTCGGTAATAATAATATTTAATCCTATCTTTTTAGCGTGCACGACTTCATTTACCGCTGTCACACCACAGTCTACCGTAATCACAAGATTTGTCCCCTTTTTGGCTATTTCATCCAGGGCATCTGTATTTAAACCATACCCTTCGGTATTCCTCTTCGGAATGTAATATTCAGTCTCAATCCCCAGCTCATTTAATACTTCATAAAGTATCGCTGTTGCAGTAATGCCATCTACATCATAATCACCATACACTATGACCTTCTCATTCGATTCTATAGCTGTTTTAATCCTCTTAACCGCCTCATCCATACCTTTCATTAAAAACGGGTCGTGTAGAGCCCCATACCGAGGGCTCAAAAACTCTCCGACATCTTTTTCATCCTTAATTCCACGAGTAAAAAGAAGCTGTTTTTCCAAATCAGAAAAATCCGAGTTCTTTAGATAATTTTTCGGAAACTTCTCCTTAATAGTCCACCTTTCCCGTTGCTTCAAATCCTGCTTTGTCATGATGTCCATTATAGCCCTTTTGAAGCATAAGAAAATACTTGACATTTTTGTGCTTTTATAATATAATTACCGACGTAAACCTTGATGTACATACATACCCTGAAAATCAGACAACCGAGGGAGGTCACAGTGTCAAAAGACCCCACTACACTCACGTTTACCGTAGAAGTAAAACTTGCCTACGACACAGCACTATCAGTGTTAGGTAAGTGCATCAGGCCCGGAACAACTGTGGAGGTTGTATCTGCTGACGATTTTCAGTTGAAGGGAACAGTCGTTGCAGAAATAACCACATTCCCAGCGGGTATATGTCCCAACTGCCATACTGATTACCGTGGCACGGGAATAACGGCATGTACGAACTGCGGGGAAGCCGTGCCTCAGCCGTAAGGCACAACTCCCCACCGGCAAGATTTACGAAGCCCCAGGCTACTCATGCTGGGGCTTTGCCTTTTATAAAACTCTTTACAAATTTTTATATTTTGATATATACTGATGAAACCTAAAAAACGGAAAAATTGGGAGGTGGGTACCTTGTCTGAAAAGACAAACATAGCTCCTGTCAACATGCGAGCCGAACATCTAGCCCTTTCAGGGCAACCACTGCCTGCTGAGAAAAACATTATAGATATCGACCTCAGCACGAATACTCTTATGTCTTTGGTCAAAATCAGTGGGGTACTAATCCCCGAGACCAAGGGCCTCCACAACGTATAACATAAACCAACCATACTACATTTAAAGGACTATTTAAGAGCCACGGCGTTCCACGTCGTGGCTCCCGCCGTTTTTAACACACTAGCTATTATTTACTATGCTTATTTTTCCAGTTCTGCCAAACCACAAGCATCGGTGCGGCATTGAAGATTGATGAGTAAGTTCCTGTTGCGATACCCACAAGTAGCGCCAAAACGAAAATTTGCGTTGATTCTCCACCAAGCAGGAATAAAGTCAAGAGTACTAAAAATGTCAGGAACGAGGTATTTAAAGATCGTGAAAAAGTCTCAAGAACACTGGCATTTGCCAGTTCTTCAAAGTCCTCCGACCCCCGCCTAATCAGATTTTCCCTTATTCTATCAAAAACCACAATCGTGTCATGAACCGAGAATCCGATGACGGTAAGTGCCGCGACCACAAACATGCTATCTATCTCAATATTGAAAAAGTGTCCGAGGATAGAGAACACACCAAGCATCACGAGAACATCGTGAAGAAGCGCTATGACAGCACACACACCAAATTGCCATGAACTGACAGGTTTGGGTACCTTACGAAATGAATAAGCCAGGAAGAGAACAATTAATACAGAAGCAAAAGCTACCAGTTCAAATGCTTTTTTCGTAATATCCGCTGATACTGTCGGTCCGACTGTCTCAAAGCTGGTTTCCTTAACCTTCAGCTCCTGCTGCAGGCTCTTTACAACCTTTCTATGTTTATCTTCCGGTATTTCCTTGCTCCTGATAATCAGCGAATTCGTGCCTGTTTTTTGAATTACCGGATCCGGTATTCCCTCTTTCTTGACAATCTCGACAACCTTTTGGCTATCCTGCGTGCCCTGTATCTCAATCTTCGCACCACCCGTGAAGTCAATTCCCAGACGAAGCCCCCACAATGCTATAGAGATTACACCGGGGATAATGATGGCCAGCGATATACCAAACCATATCTTTTTGTGCTTCATTATATTCATCGCTCGCCCTCCTTATTTCCGCCAAGATACATCCATCCCTTTGAAAATAACTTTCTCTTGATAACTAAACGCAAAAGCGTCCTTGTGACATTAACTGCGGTAAACATACTAACCAAGACGCCAATTATGAGAACGACTGCAAACCCGCGGATTATCCCTGAACCAAAAAGAAATAGTATTGATGCGGTAATAATACTGGCCAGATTTGAGTCACGTATGGAGGTCCAAGCCCTTTTAAATCCGGCTTCGGCCGCACTTATCAGACTTTTCCCATGTTGCATTTCCTCTTTCATCCTTTCAAAAATAAGCACATTCGCATCTACGGCCATCCCTATAGAAAGGATGAAGGCCGCGACACCGGCTAATGTAACGGTGATCCCCAACACTTTGAAAATGGCGAGGACGAAAAGGGTATACATGACAAGTGCAATATCAGCCATTATCCCCGGCAATCTATAATAAAGCGCCATAAACAGCATGACCAAAACCACACCGATAATACCCGCGAAGATACTCTTCTTTATGGCCTCCTGGCCCAACGTAGCCCCAATTGTTCTTTGCTCTATAACTTTAATCGGGACGGGAAGAGCACCTGCATTTAGCTGAATCGCGAGATTCTTTGCTTCTTTCAAAGTAAATTTCCCCGAGATAACTGCATTACCCGATATTTTCTCATTTATACTTGGTGCGGAAATCGGCTTACCGTCCAAGACTATATAAAGTTGTTTCCCTATATTTTGTCCCGTTATTTGCTCAAATTTCTTTTGCCCTTCAGACGTAAACTGAAGGCTTATCTGTGGTTGGTTGGTATTTGGATCATTCACTTGCGCTGCCTGTTTTAAGTCCTTGCCAGAGAGTCCTGTTTTTTGCAACTCACCCGTCGGACCGAGGGTTTCAAACTCAAGCTGGGCCGTTTTCCCGATTAGATCCATCGCCTCCTGAACATTGCTGATACCCGGCAGTTCGACAACCAACCTGTTTTCCGATCCGACTTTTGTCGTCTGAATCACCGGCTCTTTGACACCAAATGAATTAATGCGGTTTTCAATGACTTTCCTCAGAGAATTCATTGCATCGGCTTGTTTCGAGCTTTCCGTTTTTGAAAGATCAGCCTGATAAGTTATGCTCGTTCCACCCTGAAGATCAAGCCCCTGTTTTATGCTAAAGTCAGGCGCTTTAAAATCAATCTTTAATGGCTTGAATTGGAAATGGAGTCCCTTTCCGGGCAAATCAATAAGAAGCGCTACCATAAGAAGCGCCAAAATAAAAACAACCTTAATCCAGTTCCTGCGTTTTTTCATGAACGATAAATCCAAATTTAATAATAAAAATTGTAGCGTATTTTATACCCTAAGTAAAGCCAACAAATTTTTGCCGAAAATGGTAAAAGGCGACGCCGAAGCGCCGCCTTTTTAACGGTGTGGTTTTTACATCACCTCAGTCCTCCTTCACGGCAGTGAGATGATCAACCCTTTCGATACCATCGCCACCGAAGAAATCAAGGACTCTTATGGGCTCTTCCACCCACCTAAGCCGCCTGAAAATCCTGGCACGCTTCTTGGCGTAAACCTTGATTTCAAAGCAGCTCCCCTTACTGGGGTAACAGTTCCTCAGACGATTAGCAAGCATGTACATCAGATGATCGAGTGAGGGTCCAAACGCCAGGATGTATAAGGTATCAACCGAATAATCCTGAAAGATATAAACCGCCCGATATCTGGCATCATCCTCACTATCAGTGAGGCTCAAATTGCAACCAGCCATCTTACGATCACCTCTTTGACACTTGTAGAAATTACCGGATTCCCGGACCCCAAAACACTCCAAGGTCCGCGTAGGTGAAGACGTAGCAGCATATTACCGCTACCACAACCAGGGAGACTAAAACCAACGGTCCCCTTGAATGTGCCCCCTGATCTCCTGCTGGCTTGCTGCCGGTTTTCTCGGGTGGAGAAGTCGGCGGACGAAGAAAGTTATTTGGACACATAATAGCCTCGATTCTAGCGATTAATAGATACCCTCGAGTTCATAAAGTTGCCGGCTGGTTATAGATTTCTCTAAAAGCAAATCTCTAACCTTTGCCAGACCTCTTTCCTCAGATGCTCTGACTGTATCGCCCGTTCTGACTCCGACAAGCCGGCCACGTTCTTTGACCATAAGCTTGGGAGATCCCCAGACACCATAATGTGCCTTTATCAGCTTCCTTTCCCTGTCGGGCAGCGATTCAACTGCGCGCTTGACCTCTCTCCTTAGGGAATAATGGTCAAGCGATGTGACTGCGGATATTTCCGTATCACCGGGAAGCGAAGAAAGTCCCTCAAGCAAATCGCCGTCTTGGCTTCTTGAATGAATCGAGTCAGGATTAGTAAGGAGAATGTCATCTAGGACATAGTTAATCCTATGGACACTTTCCCCGACTTCCTCCGCCACCTGCTCTATCGTCGGGTCAGAAGCGTTTCGAGCTCTTAACCTTCTCTCGGCTTTCCGAACCTTCGATTCAAGCTCCAAATGACTTGCCGGAACCCTAATGAGACGGCCCCCAGATTCACGATATGCCCTTGTTAGCGCCCCCCTTATCCGCCACGTGGCATGAGTCTGGAATCTGTCACCTTTAGTAATATCAAAGGTCTCAGCTGCCTCAAAGACACCGAAAACAGCTGTCTGCCGCCAATCCTCTTCTTCGAAATCGGGAACTTCCGTAAGCTGTGAGTTTTGAAGAACTCCATTAACAAGGTTGTGATACCTGTATAACAGTTCTTCTCTGACTTCCAGCTCCCGCCCATCCTGATAGTCTAGAGCCAGCTCTGTTCCCGGTTCAAAGACATAACCCTTTTGCTTTACAGCATCTGCAGAGGCATCTTTTACGAGCTTATGCCAGTAACCATCGAAGTACTGCCTGCCCATTTCCGAAAGCAATCCCAGAGAGTCCGGACACTTATGAATCTCCGGGTTGATAACTGAGATCTTTTTCAGGGAATGCACAACTTCTCGTCTTGTCAAAGTTTCTTGGAACATTTCTTCATTTCACCTCTTTTCCTTGTGAATGTTCGCGTTAATAAGAATAGCCGGCCCCCTCCCGGCTTATAAACACTTACAACTTAAAGTTATTATACTATATTTTACCTACCTGTACAATTACTTGCGCCGCAACATTAATTCTGGCTTTCCGGCATCAAGCTCCCCGCCAATCTTAATTCCAAGAGAATTTATAAACTCCCAGATCCTTTTCTTTTCCTCATTAACCTTATTTTCTTCAATATCATTCAAGCACTCCACTTCTAGAAATATACCTAAGTTTTCCACTTCTTCTAACACAATCTCATATTTCTCATTTCTGAAAATATGCTTTGTACATTTGATCTCCGTCAAAATTTCGGCCCCTAAATGCATTAATATGGCTTTTGTTGCCCCATAGTCTGATACCCCTGTTTCGTGTTCATCGGAGCATACCCAGGAACCATCGGGCTTAAAGTTATCCTTTTTATAAGTTAGATAAGAAATATTCCCCTTTTGTCTTAAACGAAATGAGTTTTCTAAACGACCCCCACTGGTAGGTTTCAAGTGCTCTCTTTTGGGATCAAAGAAATAAATATCATGTGTTTCTTTCTCACCTTCAAATTTAAAACCCCTCAGAGATTTTAGGGCATTTTGTTTTGTATCCTTTACTTCTGTTAGTATCTCAACTTCTCTTTTCATTTTTCTAAACCCTTTTTACATTTCTCATTATACATCTTACAATAGTAGCTATGGAATATGTATTGTGTGCCGTTTCGGGCGGCAGTGGAAAGCAGGATTTTTTTACATATAGCGTGCCTGAAGAATTGCAGAATCAACTTGCAATCGGGCATATTATTTCTTTGCCTTTTCGCGGAAAGAAGTCGGCTGGGATTGTTATTAAGGGGACAGAAAAACCCGACTTTGAAACAAGGGAAATCACCGGGATTATTTCGAATCCTCTGCCGGAACATCTGGTAAAACTCATCCCCTGGATGCGCGACCACTATGCATCACCGGTTTCTGAAATTGTGAAAACTATCTTGCCAACCGGAGTTCTAAAAAAAAGAAGGGTTGTTAGCCCCCAGAAACTGCATCGTCAAATACGAAAAAGGCCAAAACTGACCATAAACCAGGCACAGATTGTTAAGGATGTTTTAGAGAAAAATGACAAACCGCATTTAGTCTTTGGAGTTACGGGTTCAGGAAAAACTGAAGTTTACTTGGATGTTCTAGAGGAAGTAATAAAGGTGGGAAAAGACGCTATTATTCTAGTTCCGGAGGTCGCCCTGACACCGCAAACTGTAACCAGGTTTGAGGAGAGATT